>CAZBLS010000015.1:23576-24924 GCA_964492705.1 uncultured Oscillospiraceae bacterium
TGTTCCTAAAAAATCATTTAACCGCAAGCACCGTTTTAGGGCGGTTTATTTCTTCACTATACACTATTGATACGTGTACCTTGCAAATCTTCATTTCCTTTAAACCCCTGCCGTAAAACCCTTTTTCGTCCATTCCGAACCTCAAACACCGTTTTCTTTGCAATTTAACTTTTAAAACTGCTACAACTTCACACAGATCAAACCCAACCGAATTTTTCAAAAAAAGAGTTCGCCTTTTTGACGAACTCCCTTAATTTTCCGTTATTCAACTCTTTCTTTGCCGTAAAAGAACACCGCAACGGTTCCCGGACCGCAGTGCGATGCGATTATGGTGACGATCTGACCGATTTTAATATCCGCCAAATTGGGGAACGCATCCATTATTTCCTCTTTAAGTTCTTCCGCCATATCGGGGCAATTGGAGTGGCTTATATAGCACTTTCCGCTATACGAACTGCCGTTTGCGGAAGCGGCAAGCATCTCCTTAACCGTTGTACTTATTGCCACCTTTTTGCCTCTTACTTTTAAATATGCAATAATCTTTCCGGCACTGTTAAGATGCATTATGGGACAAATGTTAAGTATAGAACCCACTATCGCCGCCGCACCGCTTACTCGTCCGCTTCTGCGGAAAAATTTCATATCGGTGGAGAAAAGCTGATGCTGTACGGTGTTTCTGTTTTCCAACACCCATTTTTCAACTTCTTCAAAACTTTTACCGCTGTCACGAAGATCCGCCGCCGAGTCCACGAGCATACCGTAGCCCGTGCAACTGCAAAGTGAATCGATAACCACAATCTTTCTGTCGGGATACTTGCTTTTTATTTTTGATGCCGCTTCAATCGCATTTACCACCGAGGGTGTCATTCCCGAGCCGAATGCAATGTGCAATACGTCGCCTTTTGCGGTAAGTTCTTCAAAATAGTCGTAATACTTAAATTCGTTAATTTGTGAAGTTGAGGGAAGTTTGCCCTCATCAAGCATTGCGTAAAATTCCGTCAGTGCATTGGGATTGCGGAACATATCGTCAACATATTCCCTGTCGCCCAACGAATAAGAATAAAAAAGAACCGAAATATCTCTGCCCGAAATATATGAATACGGCAGATCTACCGTTGATTCGCAAGATAAAATAAAACTCATAAAAAGCACTCCTTTTGCCTATGTGATGATTTAATTATATCCTTTTGCCCGTAAAAACTCAACCTACTTACGAATTTTTCCGTTATACTGTCAGTTTACCCGTCGGTAGAGTTGAAAAAGTTAAACTCTACCGACAGTAGAATTCCAAAATGTGATAAAATATTCACTTGTTTACAGTGCATTTTTGTGGTACAATGTATAAAGT
>CAZBLS010000016.1:0-24918 GCA_964492705.1 uncultured Oscillospiraceae bacterium
ATTAGCGATTAGCGATTAGCGATTAGCGATTAGCGATTAGCGATTAGCGATTAGCGATTAGCAATGAGCAATGAGCAATGAGCAATGAGCGATGAGCGATTAGCAATGAGCAATGAGCGATTGGCAATGAGCAATAGGCAATAGGAATTAGAAATGTGAAATGATGGATTGAGAGAAGATATGAAAGAAAGACGCATGACAAAGCAGAAAGAATTGATACGCAAGAGCGTAGCGGAATGCAGGACTCATCCCACGGCGGACGAAATATATTTGTACGTACGGGGAAAAAACCCAAAAATAAGCAGGGGTACCGTTTACCGCAATTTAAGTAATCTTGCAAGCGACGGCGAACTGATGCAGGTAAAACTTCCGGGAGCGGATAGGTTTGATTTCCGAAACGATAATCATTATCACGTTATCTGTTCCGTTTGCGGACGGGTTGAGGATGTTTCCGTTCCCTATGATTCGGGATGCGATTCTTTTGCGGAAAATGAAACGGGATTCGAAAATATAAGTCATCAGACTTTTTTTGAGGGCATTTGCCCAATATGTAAAAATAAGAAAGAGGTAGAAAATAATGAGCAATAAGTATCAGGGAACACAGACGGAGAAAAATTTGGAGACGGCATTTGCAGGGGAATCGCAGGCACGTAACAAGTATACGTACTTTGCATCCGTGGCAAAAAAACAGGGATTTGAGCAGATTGCGGAACTTTTCCTCAAAACTGCCGAGAACGAGAAAGAACACGCAAAACTCTGGTTTAAGGAACTTAACGGCATAGGCGATACGCAGGATAATTTGCGTGCCGCGGCAGAGGGCGAGAACTACGAGTGGACGGATATGTACGAAGAATTTGCAAAAACTGCCGAAGAAGAGGGCTTTAAAGCATTGGCGGCAAAATTCCGTATGGTTGGGGCGATTGAAAAGCACCACGAGGAAAGATATCGTGCGCTTCTCAATAATATCGAAACCGCAAGCGTTTTCGAAAAGAGCGAAGTTAAGGTTTGGGAATGCCGTAATTGCGGACATATTGTTGTAGGGGTGAAAGCACCCGAAACTTGCCCCGTGTGCGCTCATCCCAAGAGTTATTTTGAAATTCATTCCGAAAATTATTGATTGCATACAGGTTAAATAAAGCGCTTGCCGAATAAATCGGCAGGCGCTTTTTATGTGCCGTTAAATTGCTTTTTTGGGAATTGATTTTTTGCGGTGTATATGTTATAATGATTTTATCAAGGATGACATCGGCTGAATTTGCCTGACGGCGAGGAAAATGTACTTGCGCAAAAATCAGTTGAAAATGTTAGTAATGATGATATGGCAGAAAGTATAACGCTTGAAGAGTCGAAAGATTTTGCAGTTGAAATAATCAATATTGCGGAAACATAAAGCAAACTGAAAAGGAAAGTATTTTAACAAATCGGCTTATGTGCTCGGGAACATCGGTCGGTGCCAATATTTATGAATCAAGCTATGCCCATAGTACGGCTGATTTTGCTGAAAAAATGCAAATAACATTAAAAGAATGTTATGAATCGGAATATTAAGTGGAATTTCTTAACAGGATGGGGTATATTGATGACAGCCAATATAAATCTGCAATTAACCAATGCGGACAAATTCGGAGAATGTTGGCGTTATCAATTAACACTGTAAAAAGCAGATAACCTGAACGTACAGTCAAAAACGGGGAGAAAATTATGGAAAACTTATCGGATGCAAAAGAACTTTATATAGGCGAGGTAAAGTTTGGGACGGAACCGTCCTTTTATTTAAAGCACGGCATAAAGCAGGAGAAGATAGAACTGCATAAAAACGGGCAGAAATTTTTCGCACATTGCGGTGACGTGAAATTGAGCATTGCCGTTAAAGGCGAGGGAGAAAAACTGACGTATTCGGTAGTTGCCGAAAATAATGGAAGCGCAGATTTTTCGCCCGAAGCACTGGGACTGAAATTGGGGATAAACACTTATATGCCTGAATATCCCAAGTGGAACGGTGCTTTTTTTCCAACTCTTATGCGGTGCGAGAAGACACATTTTTGGGGATATTTTATGTCGCCCGAGCAAAAAACGGTAATTGTACGGTCAAAACAGCCTGTTGCGGCATGGGAACTTGACTATAATATGTTCGGCGATGAGATGACGGCGGATTTCGGTCACAGAATATATACGGCGGATCTTTTGCTTATTTGCAACGGCACCGTTCCGGCAAGACATCCGCAAAATTTACAATGCTTGCGCCCGAATGAGCGTAAGGAATGGGAGATAGAGTTTATTCTCATTGAAAACAGTACCGATATTATTAAGGCATTTAGTGAAAAAACGGATATTCCGCTCATATGCGCCGATAAATTTACCGTGGAAAAAGGTGAAAAAGCACGGCTCAATATATATTCAAAGGAAAAATATACCGTCACGAGCGAAAGTCCGTCGGGAAAAGTGACGGATGGCAATGAATTTGTCTGCCGAGAGTACGGCGTTTATACGGTAAAAGTAAAAACCGAAAGCGGAAAAGAGGCGGAGGCTAAAATATACTGCCGTCGGGGATTTGACTACTACCTTAAATGCGCACGGAAAAATGCAGTGGAGAAACCGCAAAAGGCATCCACCCATACGGAAAGTTGGTATGGTCATTTTTCGTCGTTTTTGGCAAGAAAGCATTATCCCGATGATGCTTTGGACAGTCTTGCGCAGGCAAATTTCGACGAAATAATGCCGTATATGTATGACTTCAACACCGGCGAAGTTAAGATAATTCCCGACAGAATACAGAATACTTCCGCACTGATTTCTTTGCTGACCGATGCTTTTGAAGCAACGGGTGAGGAAAAGTATCTTGAAAGTGCATCAAAGTTTGCCGATGAACTTATGTCACGGCAAACCGAAGACGGCGCATACAGGAAGATAAATGCCCATTATACCGCGGTTATTTACAGTGCAAAAAGTATGCTTGAACTTGCCTTGTGCGAAAAAGGTTTGGGTAAAAAATATGAGGAAAGATACCGCAAGCACTATGCTTCGGCAAAATCGGCGGTAGATGACCTTGTGAACAGGCTTGAAAACATAGGAACAGAGGGCGAACAGACGCTCGAAGATGGTATGCTCACCTGTTCAAGTTTGCAGATATCCTATTTTGCCTTGACTTTGCCTGAAAATGAACGGCAAAAATACATAGAGGCGGCGGAACATATTCTTGCCTGTCACCGTTGCCTTGAACAGGAGAATATACCCGATTGCCGTATGCGAAATGCCACGTTGCGCTTTTGGGAAGCGCAGTACGACGTGCTTATACGGGGAAATATGCTTAACAGTCCTCACGGGTGGAGTTCTTGGTACAACTATGCGCTTTACTATCTTTACCTGCTTACGGGTAAGGAAGAATATTTGCGTAAGTTAAACGACGGTATGGGAGCCTGCTTGCAGACGGTTGACGAAAACGGCAACCTCCGTTGGGCATTCGTTTCCGACCCGTATTTGAATTTGAAATATTTTGAGGCAGACGTAGAGACCGAGGACGGATACGAAAGCGCAAAATGTCTTAAAACGAAAAATCGTAAAGGCAGGTTCACGCAAAAAGTCTTCGGCGAAGAATATATTCCTATGATTTCGGGTTGGTTCAGAGCAGGTAAAAATGCACCCGTAATGGGCGGATATAAAGATTGCCCTCTGTTTTTGCCCGACGGAAGCACCGTTACGGTTGACAATCAGGGCGGATGCTGTGATAATGACGTACACGAGCATTTTAAATGCCTTGAAGAAACAATGCTTAAAAAAGCCTTTGCGGTAATTCACGGAGACGGTTCTGTATACTGTATTTCCTGTAAAGTACGGATAGACGGTGAAAATGCGGAAACAGTGCTCAACGAAGAATGTGAGATACTGAACATAAATACGCCCGTGCCCTTATGCGTTACGGTCAACGGTAAAAAATATTCGGTTAAAAAGGGAATGACGGAGATAAAGTTATAAAGGAAATTTGCAAAAAACGCAGAATTAAAAGTAAAAACACAGGTAAAATTTAAGCATCCGAAAGTGAAACAGTTCCGAATTTCGGAAACCGTGTCATTTGCGGATGCTTAATTTACTCATCGTGGCAAAGCAGTACGTTAAAGTTGCCGTTGCCGTATTTTTCTATAAAGCGAATACTTTTTTCTCTTGAATAATAGACGCCTGTGGGAATTTGTTTTTTCAAACATTCTCTTTTATAGCATTCGTCACCGACTATTACGGAAGTTTTGCCGTTTTCTGTGATTTCCACAACGGACGAACCTACCGAGTGTCCGCCGGAATTTATGATTTTTACGTTTTTCGTTACGTACAGTTCGTCTTCAAAAAGAATAACTTCGTTATTTCCGTTAAAGTAATTTTTGCCGTTTTCGTATTCGTCCTTTTGAATATACACCTTTGCGTTTTCAAAGGATGAAACACACTGTATATGGTCGTGGTGAGAGTGAGTGATAATAACGTGCGTAATCTGCAAAGGTGAAATATTTATTTTCTTTAATGCTTCTATGGGACCGAAAAAGTCTTTTACGTCAAAACCGGGCATCGTTACGCAACCTGCATCTACCAAGATGAGTTTGTCTTCGGTTTTAATTAAGTATACCCTTAATATGATAGGCTGTATTTTGTTTTCGTCACCGCCGTAAAAAATCATATTTTCGGGCAATGATGTCTTGCCGTAATTTACGGGAATAATTTCGGTCATTGCATTTCCTTTCCGAACTTTTTTAATATAAGATCTGTTACCTTTACCGCAGTTACCGATGTGAAGATACCCAGCAGTATTGCGCATATTACATCGGAGGGGTAATGCACGTAAAGGTATAAACGGGAAAAGCAGATAAGAAGAGATAAAACGGATGCTGCTATGCCTAAGTTTTTATTGAAAAACAGCATAGTTACGGCAAATTCAGTGGCGGCAAGGGAATGCCCCGAGGGAAATGAAAAATCCGTAGGTTTTTTTATCAGCAGTTCGAGTGCGGGGTTTACGTCAAAGGGACGTGGGCGCATAAATACATTTTTAAGTATAAGGTTGCCGATTATAACGCCTAAACACAATGCAAAAGCAAGATAAATTCCGCCTTTACGTGTTTTTTTAAATAAAAGCATACACAGAGCCGCGAGAATAAAAAATATTCCCTTATCGGCAAGCGACGTAATAATGGGCATAAGCACGTCGAGAACGTCACATTTAAAGTGTTCCTGTATAAAATCAAGAACATTAAGTTCAAATAAATTCATACTAAAAGAATGGGGGATTTCTCTTTAAAAAAGAGAGATCCCCGAGTTGTTATTTGTTAAGACAGGTTTTTTTGAAAACTTCGTAAGCGGAATCCCACGCTTTATCGCCCGAGGGAAGATATTCTACCGTTTCGGCAGATGCTTTTACCGTGTTACGTACGCCTTCAAGTCCGTCAATGTCGCCAAGAGCCATAAACTGTACGGCGATATTACCCATTGCCGTTGCTTCCACGGGACCTGCAACAACACGCCTACCCGTAGCATCGGCTGTCATCTGGCAAAGGAATTTATCTTTAATTCCGCCGCCTACCATATGTATGGTATCGATCTTTTTGCCCATAAGTTCTTCCATTGCTTCTGTAACGTAGCGGTATTTAAGGGCAAGGCTCTGATAGATACAAAGAACTACGTCGCCCATAGTTTCGGGAACTTTAAGACCTGCATTTTTGTTAAATTCCCTTATGCGTGAGGGCATATCTCCGGGAGGAGTGAAGCCGTCAAAGTCGGGATTGATAAATGATACGAAAGGCTCGGATGCTTTTGCGGCGTTTTCCATATCGTTAAATGAATAGTCAAAGTTTTCTCTCTTCCACTGACGTCTGCTTTCCTGTATGAGCCAAAGACCCATAATATTGCTTAAAAATCTCGAAGTACGCTCAACACCGCCCTCGTTGGTGAAGTTAAACGCCATAGTATCTTCGTTAATAAGGGGCTTGCGGAGTTCGGTGCCCATAAGCGACCAAGTACCGCAACTTATATAAAGGCTGTGCTCGGGATCGTCAAAGGGAACGGATGCAACGGCTGAACCGGTATCGTGTGATGCAACGCAGATAACGGGAACTTCGGGCATTTGCAGTTCACGGGCAAGTTCGGGTTTAAGAGTACCGAGAACGGTGCCGGGATCAACTATGTTTTTAAACAGTTTGCGGTCAATACCCAATTTGTCGATAAGGGAATACTCCCAATCGCCCTTTACGGGGTTGAGTAACTGCGTTGTGGAAACGTTTGAATATTCCGCCGCCATTTTACCCGTAAGGAAGAAGTTGAAAAGGTCGGGCATAAGCAGGAGATGTTCGGCTCTTTCAAGCAATTCCGGCTTATTCTTTTTAAGATTGCGCAACTGGTAAAGGGTGTTGAATGCCAAAAACTGCAATCCGGTCTTTTCATATATATCTTCTTTACCGAGTTCTTTAACGGTTTCTTCCATATTTTCCGCTTTTGCATCACGGTAATGGTAGGGGTTGGCAAGCATTTCGCCGTCGGAATCGATAAGCGCAAAATCCACGCCCCAAGTATCAATACCTATTGCGGCAATATCTTTATGCCCGAGAGCGGAACATTTGAGTATGCCTTGCTTTATTTCAAAAAACAGCCTGAGGGCATCCCAATAAAAGTGACCGTTAACTTCAACGGGATCGTTGGAAAAACGGTGAATTTCTTCTAACGAGATCTTGCCGTTATCAAGTGTACCTAATATGGCACGTCCGCTTGACGCACCGAAATCAAATGCGAGAACTTTTTTCATAAAAAACTCCTTTTTTACAGTTATACTTATATAATACCACTTAATGAGGGATAAAGTCAATGCTTATTTTCGCTTTTTCATCGTAAGTGATATGCGTTTTTTCTCTTTGTCTACGCAGAGGACCCATACGGTAACGGTTTGACCCACCTTTAATACGCCGTAGGGATCTTTGATAAATTTGTCGCATATTTGCGAAACGTGCACAAGTCCGTCCTGATGAACGCCGATATCCACAAATGCACCGAAGTCCGTCAAATTGCGTACCGTGCCTTTAAGTTCCATACCCTCTTTAAGGTCATCGAGTTCAACTACCTCACGCTTTAAAAGGGGCGGAGGAAGTTCGTCACGCACGTCTCTGCCGGGCTTTTCAAGTTCCTTTATAATATCGTTAAGTGTAGGCTCACCCACGTTTGCTTTTTCGGCAAGAACTTTTATACCTATCTTTTCCGCACGTTCTTTTATATGGGAAAAATCTTTGTCTTTCTTTATATCGTAACCGCATTCGGCAAGCAAAATTTCGGCTGATGAATAACTTTCGGGATGGACGGAAGTATTTTCAATGGGGTTTTTGCTTTCGGGAACACGCAAAAATCCTGCGCACTGCTCAAAGGCTTTGGGACCGAGTTTGGGAACTTTTTTAAACTGCGCACGGGAAGTGAACTTTCCGTTTTCTTCTCGGTATGCAACTATGTTGTCGGCAAGAGATGCGCCTATGCCCGAAACGAATGACAGAAGTGAAGATGAAGCGGTGTTTACGTCAACACCAACGGTATTAACACAGTCTTCCACCACGCCGGTCAGCGCACTGTCAAGTTGGGCAGGCGGCATATCGTGCTGATACTGACCTACTCCTATGGCTTTGGGTTCTATCTTTACAAGCTCCGCAAGCGGATCCTGCAATCTGCGTGCAATGCTCACCGCACTGCGCAGTGAAACGTCAAATTCGGGGAATTCCTTTGCGGCAAGCGGCGATGCGGAATAAACCGATGCACCCGCTTCGGAAACTATAATATATGCAAGGTCTTTATCTTGCAGTTCGCTTAAAATTTCCGAAACCACCGCTTCGGTTTCTCTGCTTGCGGTACCGTTGCCTATGGATATTACGTTTACGCCGTATTTTTTTATAAAGTTTTTAATGATTGATTTTGCTTTTTCTCTGTCATGATTGGGGAGCGTGCAGTAAATAACACCCGTATCGAGTACTTTGCCCGTTTCGTCCACAACGGCGGTCTTACAGCCTGTGCGAAATCCGGGGTCAAGACCCAAAACGCATCTTCCCTTTACGGGAGGTTGCATAAGCAGTTGGCGCAAGTTAAGTCCGAATACTTTTATTGCCGAAGAAGTGGCGTTTTCGGTAAGTTCGTTTCTGATATCGCGCTCAATGGAGGGGAATATAAGCCTTGTGTATGCATCAAGTGCGGATTCCTCAACTTGTTGCGAACAGGGATTGTTGCCCGTTATATGCAGGCTTCTTATTATATTCATTGCCTTTTCACGGTCAAAATCGATACCCACTTTTAAAAATTCTTCCTTTTCACCTCTGTTTATTGCAAGAACTCTGTGCCCTGCCACCTTATGAGCAGGTTCGGAAAAATTCTTATATACTTCATATACACCCGTATCTTCATTAACCGCTTTGGAAAAAAGAAACCCGTTATGCATACATACGTAGCGCAAACGCTTTCTTGTTTCCGCATCGTCGGAAATCTTTTCGGCGATAATATCCCGTGCACCTGCAAGAGCATCTTCTGCTGTGGGAACGCTTTCACTTATATAATCTCGGGCAAGTTCTTCGGGCAATGCGTCGGTTTGAAGATAAATTTTTTCCGCCAAAGGTTCAAGACCTTTTTCCTTTGCGATGCTTGCCCTCGTCTTCCTTTTGGGACGGTAGGGGCGGTAGATATCTTCAACTTCCGTTAAAGTTTCCGCCTTTTCTATATTTTGGCGGAGTTCATCCGTCATAGCACCTTGCTTTTCTATTGCTTCGGAAACTTTTGCTTTCGTTTCATCAAGTTTCTTTAAAAGTTCCAACCTAACGGAAAACTCACGGAGCAATTGGTCGTCAAGAGAACCCGTTTTTTCTTTCCTGTACCTTGCGATAAAAGGTACTGTGTTTCCCTCTTCCAGAAGCGCAATGGTGTTTTCCGCTTGCCAAGGCTGAATATTAAATTCGTTTGCCAATCTGTCTTTCATAGATACCTCGTTAATAAAATCGAATATAATTCCGAAACCGTAAGTAAAGTTTCGGAAAAAATAATTTCAATTTGTATTATATCATTTATTTTCTTATTTTTCAAACGGTTTAGTCGATATTGGGGTAAAAGTACGGCAAAAAAGTGAGGGAGCGGAGGGTAAATCATCTTTATATTCGGACAAAAAAATTTTTTTTGAAAAAACGGAAATTTTTTTCAAAAAACAGTTGACAGAAAAAAGGTATTGTAGTATCATATGCACATCAAATCACTTCACCACATTAAAGTGATAAAACAATAAATTAAAAAAGAGGTATGTGTTATGAAAAAATTCTTAGGTGTTTTATTGGCAATGGCAATCGCCTGTACCGCATTTGTTGCTTGCGGTGGTAACGGAGGAGAAAAGGCCGATTCGGATTACGTTAAGGAAAAAGGCAAACTTATCGTAGGCGTTACGGACTTTGAACCTATGGACTACGTTAAAGACGGACAGTGGGTAGGCTTTGATGCGGATATGGCAAAGGCTTTCGGCAAAGAACTGGGCGTTGAAGTTGAGTTTGTTGAAATCGATTGGGACAACAAAGTATTTGAACTTAACGGCAAAACGATTGACTGCGTATGGAACGGAATGACGCTTGGCGACGAAGTTAAAGCGGCGATGGAATGCTCCAATGCTTACTGCGACAATGCACAGGTAGTTGTGGTACCGAGTGCAAAGGCAGATCAGTTTAAAACGGTTGATGCTTGCAAGAACCTTAAATTTGCGGTAGAAGCAGGTTCTGCCGGACAGGAACAGGCAGAGGCAAACGGATTTGAATTTAACGAAGTTACAAAACAGTCCGATGCGCTTACCGAAGTTAAAGCCGGCACGAGCGATGCCGCAATAATCGATTCGCTTATGGCGGCTGCAATGGTAGGCGAGGGCACGGGATTTGCCGACCTTACTTACACTGTTGCACTTAACAGCGAACAGTACGGTGTAGGCTTCCGTAAAGGTTCGGATCTTGCCGAAAAACTTAATGACTTCTTCAAGAAATCTTACAGCGACGGCTCAATGCAAAAAGTTGCCGAACAGTACGGCGTTCAGGCTGCACTTATAGAGCAATAATATCTGCAATATAACAAAAGGTCGGCTTGCTTCTTAAAAAGAGGCTTACCGACCGTTTTGTGCGTAAATCGGGGAATATATATGGAAACTTTTTTAACGGTCTTTTCGTCATTAAACGAGGGATTTTTACAAACACTTAAACTTTTTGCAATAACACTTTTGGGTGCGGTGCCTTTGGGACTTATAATTTCGTTCGGCTCCGTATCGAAATTCAAACCTCTTAAATATATAACAAAAATTTTCGTTTGGATAATAAGGGGAACACCCCTTATGTTGCAACTTATAATTATTTTCTACGTTCCGGGGATAATGAACAACCGTATTGCATCGTCTTTCGGTACGGATCTCGGTATCGGCTGGGCGGGAAGCGAAAAGGACAGGTTTTGGGCGGCGGCGGTTGCGTTTATTATAAATTACGCCTGCTATTTTTCTGAAATCTACCGCGGCGGAATAGAGAGTATACCCAAAGGTCAGTTTGAAGCGGGACAGGTTTTGGGACTTACCAAAATGCAGATATTCTTTAAAATAGTGCTTAAACAGGTAATCAAGCGAATACTTCCGGCAATGAGCAACGAGATAATCACCCTTGTAAAAGATACGTCGCTTGCAAGGATAATTTCAATGAAAGAACTTATCCACTACGGATACGCTTTCTTAAAGGGAAGTCAGGGAATATCGGGTGTTACGTGGCCGCTTTTTGCAACGGGCGTGTACTATTTGATATTCAGCGGTCTGCTTACGGTGCTGTTTAACAAAGCGGAAAAGAAAATGAGTTATTTTTCATAAGGTGCGATTATGGCTATATTGGAAGTTAATGATTTAAAAAAGAGTTTTGATAAAACGGAAGTTTTAAAAGGAATAAGTTTTTCCCTTGAAAAGGGCGAAGTACTTTCCGTTATAGGATCATCCGGAAGCGGAAAGACGACGCTTTTGCGGTGTCTTAATTTTTTGGAATTTGCCGAAAACGGTACTGTGGCGGTAAACGGCGAGGTCATTTTCGACGGTAATAACAAAACGGGAAAAATATCCGACAGGGAACTGAGGGAAAAAAGACTTAAATTCGGACTTGTATTTCAGCAATTCAATCTTTTTCCCCAATATACGGTGCTTAAAAACGTTACTCTTGCGCCTACGCTTTTGAAAAAGGGTACTGCGGAAGAAATCGAAGCAAAGGCACTGAAACTTATTGAACGTGTAGGTCTTGATGACCGTGCGAATGCATATCCCGGTACGCTTTCGGGAGGTCAGCAACAGAGGGTGGCTATTGCCCGTGCCCTTGCGCTTGAACCCGATATTCTTTGCTTTGATGAGCCTACAAGCGCCCTCGATCCTGAACTTACGGGCGAGGTGCTTAGAGTTATAAGGGGACTTAAAAATTCGGAGTCAACAATGATTGTGGTTACTCACGAAATGCTGTTTGCAAAAGAAGTGTCGGACAAAGTTATTTTTATGGCGGACGGAAAAATTGAGGAAATGGGTACGCCTGAGGAAATATTCGATAATCCCAAGTCGGAAAGACTTGCATCGTTTTTGGCAAATTCTCTCTGATATAAACGATTGACAAAACGGACACAAACGGGTTATAATATATCCAAATAATTATGCCCGTTCTTTTTTGTTCGAAAAATATAAAAGAACGGTCGGGGCATGTCTTGCTCCGCAAACGCATTTAAATAAACGTAAGGACAGAAAATATGAAAACAGATTTGGTAAAAGACATATATGCTTCACAGCAGGAAGGTCACGTTAAAATTGCCGGTTGGGTAAGAACAATAAGAGCCTCGAAAGATTTCGGATTTATCGAACTTAACGACGGTACGGCACAGAAGAATATTCAGATAGTTTTCGACCGCACTCTCGATAACTTCGATACGGTTGAAAAGCAGAACGTATCTGCCTGTTTGATAGTTGAGGGCGACGTCGTACTTACACCCGAAGCACGCCAACCCCTTGAAATCAGGGCAACGCAAATTACCGTTCACGGTGAAAGCACACCCGATTTTCCCATACAGAAAAAGAAACATTCCTTTGAATATTTGCGCAGTGTTGCACATTTGCGCCCGAGGACGAATACTTTTACGGCGGTATTCAGAGTACGCTCGGTTTTAACTTATGCCATACACCGTTTCTTGCAGGAAAACGGCTTCGTTTACGTTGCCACTCCTTGCGTTACAGCAAGTGACTGTGAGGGCGGAGGCGACGTTTTCCGTATTTCCACAATGGATGCGGAAAATCCCCCGAGAAAAGAGGACGGAACTGTTGATTGGTCAAAGGATTTCTTCGGCAAACAGGCATTTATGACGGTTAGCGGTCAGTTGAATGTGGAACCATTCTGCTGGGGGTTCCGTAAAGTTTATACATTCGGACCCTGCTTCCGTGCGGAAAACAGCAATACGCCACGTCACGCCGCCGAATTTTGGCAGGTTGAACCCGAAGTTGCTTTTGCCGACTTAAACGATATAATGGATATTATCGAAGCGCTTTCCAAATACGTTATCAAGTACGTTTTGGAAAATTGCCCCGATGAGTTGGCTTTCTTTGATAAGTTTACGGAAAAAGGACTTATTGAAAAACTCAATCACACCGTAAACAGCGATTTTGCACGCATAACTTACCGTGAAGCGTTGAAGATACTTAATGACAGCGGAGTTAAATTCGATATTCCCGCACAGTGGGGCACAGGCATACAGACCGAACACGAAAAATATCTTGCGGACGAAGTATTCAAACGCCCCGTATTCGTTACGGATTATCCCAAAGAGTGCAAGAGTTTTTATATGCGCCTGAACGAAGACGGCGAGACTGTTGCCGCCACGGATCTTCTTTTCCCCGGACTCGGCGAAATAGTCGGTTGCTCACAGCGTGAAGAGAGATACGACGTTTTGATGAACAGAATAGATGAGTTGGGTCTTAAACCCGAAGACTATGCTTGGTACACCGATTTGCGCAAGTACGGTACTTGCCAGCACAGCGGTTTCGGAATGGGCGTTGAGCGTATGATGCGCTTTATTACGGGTATGGAAAACATCCGTGACGTTATACCTTATCCCCGCACACCCGGCTCTGCCGAATTTTAAACATTTTTACCGAAAGAGGGAGTTTTACATTCTCTCTTTCGGCTGTATTTAAATCTTTTTTTATCAATTTAAAACCGAAAAACATATTTTAATCCGGTTTGCGCACACGCAACGAATAACGCAGGCAAAAGTCGGATCACATCTTTTGTTTCTTCCGATTTCTTTTGCAAAAATTGCCGAATAAACAGTTTATTTACCAAGATATCAGTAATCACAGCATATATGCACAAATTAGCAGATGAACATACAAATAAAAATCCGCCGATTTATATGCGAGTGTAGGTTCAAAAAGCCCGTTTTTGTTTAGCGTTCTGCAAATGCACAGTTGATACGATGCACGCTAAAAAATTCTTAACGTGAACGGTTACGTACAGATTAAAATATTCGATTATCAGAGAATAAAATGGAAAAATTTGAGAAAAAAGTTTGGCTGTCGTCCCCGACAATGCATGGGGATGAAATGAAATATGTTCAGCAGGCTTATGATACAAACTGGATGAGCACGGGAGAATATCAACGAAGTTGAACGGATCGCCGCTGAAAAAACAGAGATGAAATATGCAGTTGGGCTTTCGTCCTGTACAGCGGAACTGCATCTGTGCATTAAATCCGCAAGTGAGCACCTATACGGCAAACCTGCGATCAGTCACGGTGCACTTGAAGGTAAAAGAGTTTTCTGCTCGGATATGACCTTTGATGCAACGTTGAATCCTGTTGTTTATACAATTTCGACCCGGCAAAAAAGGTAAAGACGGAAAAGAAAAAATTTTTAAGTTAATTGAATTCTGTACGATATCCAATGCAAAAGGCAAGGATGGCGAACTTTTTCCCGATGCGGTACAACTGAATGAATACGACAAATTTCTGCGCTCAACGTCGACGGATGAATTGCCGGAACTTGTGAATATAGCGGTAGATCATCTTGGGTTTTGCGGAGTTGGATATATCATAGAGGCCACAAAGAAAAATATTGATTTATACGGTTAATTCAATTTCGCTATGAGGTTTTGTGTGAAGCTCAAAAAGGCGTGAAACAGCCCTTTAAAAAGTCAAAATGGCTTCTTGATTGCTTATTTTGACCCAATCTGATGAGCGCACAAAATTTGATAAGGAGGTTGAATTAGCCGAGGATGGATAACATCACTCGGCTATTCGTCGTGCTACAAAGGATATAGAGTTACATGATATGACTACATAAACCGGATTATCGGTTAGATACAATGCAATAAAGGTTTTGTGTAGTCTGCGGTACGAGAGTATCCGGACTTTTTACATTCACCTGTCAAACAAAGAATGAAAGGCGGATCACTTTATGAATAAGAATTTGTTAATTGTCGGTGCAAGTACGTATGGCGTTATCGCTTCTGAAATAGCGTCTGATATGGGATGCTTTGAAAAAATAGATTTCGTTGATGAATAAAGAAAAAAACTCCCAACGGTGTTGATGTTGTTGGCGCAACACAGGATATTGATGAACTGGCACTCCAATACAGCGATATCATTGTTGCGATTGGCAATCCGGAAGGCAGACTTTCAGTACTCAACAGAATTAAAGAAGAAACGCCCTATCGTATTGTTTCGCTTGTTTCTCCTAAAGCGTATGTATCTCCATTAGCACAAATCATGAGTGGTTGTATTATGGAACCAATGGCGGTTGATTATACGGATTGTGTAATATGCCCCGGTTGTATTCTTTCTGCAGGAGCTATTGTGAATCATGCAACAATATGTTGTGACGGTGTTCATGCGGATTGTAATGCTACGGTTGCAGAAACAACGCCTGTGCCGTCTGGAACAAAGGTGAAGTGCGGCGAGGTATACGATAGAAAAACAGTTGATGTAAATGATTTGTTCTTCAATCCGGATGAATGGGCAAAAAGACTAAATGAAATGAATATAGCACATATACCTACGCCGATTGGTGGGAAAACTTATAGTTTTGATGATGTAATGTAATTGGACTACAGGATGGTGGAAACAATGTCACTTAAATTGATATATATTACTAATATTCCTTCGGTAGCATTAATTGCCGAAAAAAATGGAGTGGATCGTATCATGGTAGATCTTGAAACACTCGGTAAGGAAGAACGACAAAAGAACATGAATACGGTTAAGTCTCACCATACTGTGGATGATGTTCGGATTATTTCGAATATGCTGACGAGTTCTGAAATGCTTGTCAGAGTAAATCCTTGGAACGAAACCTCTGTTAATGAGATTGAAGCTGTGATTGATGCAGGTGCAGACAGAATTATGTTGCCGATGTGGAAAACAACAAAAGAAGTAAATTCATTTTTGAACACGGTAAATGGTAGGGTTCACACAACATTACTTCTTGAAACCAAAGAAGCTGCAGAAATTGTTGATGAGATTCTTGAAAATCCATTGCTTGACGAAATACATATTGGATTGAACGATTTACACCTTAGTTATGGATTGACTTTCATGTTTGAACTTCTCTCCAATGGTGTGGTTGAACGGTTATGTCAAAAATGCAAAGCGAAAGGTATTCCATACGGATTTGGAGGTATCGCCCGAATAGGTGAAGGTACGCTTCCTGCAGAGAGCATAGTGATGGAACATTATCGGTTGGGTTCATCACGGGTGATTCTCTCAAGGAGCTTTTGCAATACGGATGAGATAACCGACATTGCATCGGTTGAAACTATTTTTTCTGAAAATTTGACTTTGTTAAGGGCGTATGAAACATCTCTTACAGATAAAACTGATTTGGATTATAGCGATAACATTAAAGCTGTAAAACGCAGTGTAGATATGATAGTCAAGAAAATCAAGGAGAAAAAGGAATAATGAATGAAATGCAAATGAAACAGCTTACCGGGCAAATCGGAGATGCTTTCTATATGTTAGACAGCAAGCAGTTTAGACAAAATTTTGAAGAACTGAAATCCGAATTTGTAAATATATATCCCCATTTCAATATTGCCTACTCCTATAAAACCAACTACACACCGAAACTTTGCAGGATTGTAAATGAACTCGGCGGTTTTGCAGAGGTGGTTTCTGATATGGAAATGGAAATTGCACTTCGTATAGGGGTCGAACCGAAAAATATTATTTGGAACGGTCCGTATAAGAATGCAAAAAAAGTTGAGCAACTTCTCGTTATGGGCGGAACTGTGAATATTGATTCTGCCTATGAGATTGAAATCATTTCGGAAATTGCTGAAAAATATCCCAACCATAGGTTAAATATCGGCATTCGTTGTAACTTTGATGTGAATGACGGAGTTTTGTCAAGATTTGGATTTGATATAGAGTCCGACGATTTCAAAAGAGCATTGGATTTATTTGACTCTTATAAAAATCTTTATCTCATCGGTATGCAGTGCCACTTTGCAACTCGCAGGATTGACACATGGAAACCACGTGCAGAAGGTATGCTTGCGTTGATAGATAAGTTAGGGATTGTTCCGGAACATATTGATCTTGGCGGTGGATTATTCGGAAAAATGGCGGACTCTCTCAAAGCGCAGTTCGACTCCGAGATACCTACATACAAACAATATGCTGAAGCGGTTGCTCCCATTTTTGCTGAACATTTTAAGCATACCAAAAATAAACCGATGCTGTTAATCGAACCCGGAAGTGCTCTCGTCGGTGACTGTATGCACTTTGCAGCAAAGGTTGTTAATATCAAGGATGTTCGCGGTAAGTCGATTGCAACCTTGCTTGGTAGTATTTATAACATTAATCCTACTTTGAATAAAAAGAACCCGCCCATTAAGGTCTTTCCAATGGGTGAAGAACAAAAAGAATATTCGGATTTAGATTTTGGTGGCTTCACTTGTATTGAATCGGATTATTTATATCGTCACTTTGATGGAAAACTTGCAAAGGGGGATATGGTCGTTTTTGGAAACGTAGGTTCTTACTCTGTTGTTTTGAAACCCCCGTTTATTCTACCCAACTTCCCGATTATTGATATTTCTGAAGGTGAACTTGAAATCATCAAGCACGGAGAAGTTTTTGATGATTTGTTCCATACCTTCTCATTTTAAGAGGTAAATGGCATGTGGTACTTGCTTAATAAATTTTTGAAACGTTTTTTCGATATTGTGTTTTGCTCAGTAGCACTTATCGTTTTAATCCCTATATGGCTTATTATTGCGATTGCTATTAAATGCGATAGCAAGGGACCGGTTTTGTTCGCACAAGATAGGCGTACCAAAAACGGGCGGATATTTAAGATGTATAAGTTTCGCTCTATGGTTGTCAATGCTGAGAGCATGGGTGCGGGATTATTTAATTATGAGAACGATCCCCGTGTAACAAAGACGGGACGATTTTTGCGCAATACCAGTCTTGACGAACTTCCGCAACTATGGAATGCGGTCAAAGGCGATCTTTCATTAGTCGGACCAAGACCATGCGTATCTTATGAACTCGGTGATTTTGATACATTAAACAAAAAATATAAGAAGCGGTTTGAAGTTCGCGGTGGTATAACGGGACTTGCTCAGGTAAAAGGCAGAAATGAAAATTCTTGGGATGAGAAAGTTACATATGATAATATCTATATTGATGAATTCAAAAGGCAAGGTGTATGGCTTGATATAAAAATATTAGCCGGTACAGTTGCTAAAGTGTTCAAGAAAGAAGATATTTACGAAGAAAAAACGGATGAATCTATGAATGATGCAGAGGCTGCTAAATTTGCCGAAGCAGAAATTATTCGCATTGCACACCTTTCTGATGAAGATGTAATAGAGAGTGCGGAAGTAATGAATTGAGAGGCAATATATGAAAACAGATGTAGCTAACAGATTTATATGGTACAAAGGTGAGATCGTCAATGTGAACGATGCTAAAATTAACATACTTGCACCCACAGCACAGTTTGGACTGAATGTGTTTGAGGGTATTCCTTGCTATTGGAATGAGAACGAAAAACAGTTGTATGCGTTTCGTTTGGATGATCACTATGATCGTTTGCTTCGTTCTGCGAGACTCATACAGATTAACTGCCCCTACACAAAAGATGACTTCAAGAAGGCGTTTATAGATGTAATCAAGGCAAACGAATATGACGAGAACCTTTCTGTTCGTCAAACATTGTTTGTTGATGGATTCGGCTCATGGGGTTCTGCTGAACCGGTAGATATGTTTGTGGCTCCCATTCCAAAGGGAAAGACAAGCTCCGAGTATAACAAAAAGGGTCTTAATTGCTGCGTGACCTCTTGGCGTAGAATTTCCGATACTACACTTTCCCCAAGAATTAAGTGCGGAGCAAACTACATAAACAGTCGTATGGGACAGAGAGAGGCTTTAAGAAACGGCTACGATACGTGCATTTTCTTGAATGATGCCGGAAAAGTTTCGGAGGGACCCGGTTCCTGTTTCTTTATGGTTAAAAACAAGACGGTCATTACTCCGCAATTAACCGACAGCGTGTTGGAGAGTATTACGAGAGATACCATAATTCAACTTGCAAAGAGACTCGGCTATGATGTTATTGAACGCAGTATTGACAGAACAGAACTTTATACCTGTGATGAAGCATTTTTATGTGGGTCTGCGATGGAAGTTACTCCAGTTCTTTCTATTGACAAATATGTGGTTGGAAATGGCAAAGCAAGCAAGGTAACTGTAGAACTCCATAAGGCATATCTCGATGCTGCAAGAGGAATGAATGAAAATCTGAAAGATTGGGTAACACCGATTTATTGAATTTAATATAGAGGAGATAGACAATGGGAAGAACTTATATTGAGGGATTGGTTTCGGTTATCATGCCGATTTATAATGCAGAGAAATATCTTACTACAACGCTTAATTCGATATTCTCTCAGGATTATAAAGATATCGAGATTGTACTTGTAGATGACTGCTCCAAAGATAAATCAGCAGAAATTATTGCTGATTTTCAGAAAACTCATCCCGAAATCGTCTATCATCTTCAAGAAAAAAACATGGGGGCGGGCATAGCTCGTAACAAGGCGCTTGAACTTTCAAGAGGGCAATATGTCGCTTTCCTTGATAGCGATGATATTTGGATGCCAGATAAGATCAGCCGTCAGATTGACTTGATGAAGGTCAATAAATTTCCTTTTTCTTATACTGCGATAGAAATGATGGACGAAAACGGAAAAACACTCAAGGGCAAACGAAATATTAAAGAGACCTGTGATTATAAGTACCTACTTCACAATACGATTATCGCCACTTCATCCGTAGTAATTGACAGAACGTTGTTAGGCGATTTTCGGATGTCATTGCGTCGCGGAGGTCAAGATTATGCTACATGGTTAATGCTTTTGCGTGATGGCGCTGTTGCACACGGTATCAATGAAGTTCTTGTTCGATACAGAGTGGCAAGTGGTTCTCTTTCGTCAAACAAATTCAAGAGTATAAAGCAAGTATGGGAAATTCAAACGCAGGATGAGAAAATAAACAAAGTCAGCGCAGTATTTCATGTGATGTGTTTTGGATTTAATGCCTTCAAAAAGTATTTCATGTGAGGTGTGTTATGAAAAGGATTTGCATCATTGGGCATTATGGCTTTGGTCATACTCTACTAAATGGGCAAACAATTAAAACCAAAATCATTACATCCGAAATACAGAGACAATTTGGTTCAGACAATGTTATTTGTCTCGATCTTGCAGGTGGACTGAAAAAAATCCCAAGCTTGCTTTTCAAGGTTCCTCATGCACTTCAAAAATGTGATGATTTCGTTATGATGCCCGTAGAAAATGGCTTGCGGTTTTTAACTCCTTTACTGTGTTTTTGGAGTAAATTCTTCAAAAGACGATTACATTATGTTGTAATTGGTGGTTGGCTTCCCTCTTTTATTTCAGCAAAAAAACAAATTAAAAACGGACTAAAACGGTTTCGCGGTGTATATGTCGAAACAAATACCATGAAAAGTGCATTAGAAGCACAAGGTTTTGAAAACGTATATGTTATGCCGAATTGCAAAAAGCTGACGGTTCTTTCAGAAGATGAACTTGTATATCCATCGGGTGTACCGTATAAATTATGCACCTTTTCTCGTGTTATGAAAGAAAAAGGCATTGAAACGGCTGTAAACATCATAACGAAAGTGAATGATAGACTTGGTTACATTGCCTATTCGTTAGATATTTATGGACAAGTAGATACGGCACAAGTAGAATGGTTTGAAAACTTAAAAAAACAACTTCCGGATTATATTCGATATTGCGGTTGTGCCGATGCTAATCGTAGCGTAGAAGTATTGCAAAAATACTTTGCGTTACTCTTTCCAACACATTTTTATACAGAAGGAATCCCAGGAACGATTATTGATGCGTATGCGGCAGGTATCCCTGTAATATCAGCTAAATGGGAGAGCTATTCTGATGTTGTTGATGAGGGTATAACTGGCATAGGTTATGAATTTGATGATGCAGATCAGTTTGAGAGAACCTTACTCGAAGTTGCACAAAAACCAAATGTTCTGCTTAGTATGAAAGAAAACTGTGTCCGTAAAGCAAAGGATTATATCCCCGAATCAGCCATTCAAATTATGACTGAAAAATTCGGGGGGGGTATAACCTCTATCCTTTGAAACTCTGTACATTTTCTCGTGTTATGCGTGAAAAAGGAATTGAGGATGCTGTAAATGCTGTTGTGTCGGTGAATACAGATTTAGGAGTACAAGCATTTTCGCTGGATATTTACGGACAAGTGGACGGAGCGCAAACAGAGTGGTTCGATTCGTTGCAGAAAGAATTTCCATCATATATTCGGTATGGTGGATTGGTTCCGTTTGACAAGAGTGTAGATGTTTTGAAGGGTTACTTTGCCTTACTGTTCCCCACATACTATGAGGGCGAGGGATTTGCCGGAACATTGATAGATGCTTACTCTGCCGGAGTTCCCGTTATCGCTTCTGATTGGAAATATAACGCAGAACTTGTTAATGAGAATGTTGGCTTTGTTTATCCTACAGGGGATCAGCTTGCATTTGTGGACATCTTAAAAGCGATTGCAGTAGATCCTACGTTGTTACTATGTAAAAAACGGCTTTGCTTAATAGAAGCCGATAAATATAAAATTGATAAGGCTGTTCAGATTTTGATTGAACAGATAAAGGGCGATTAGAAATGGGCATATCAATATATAAGATCAAAAAGTGGTATAAAATGATGACCGGGAAAAGCATTTCTCACGTTAATCAAGGTGTAGGAACTTGCTATTCCAAGACCGAGATTGCAGGTTATTATAATGATTTGACTGAGAAAGTTACAAAGGATGATCCGAATATCCTTGTTCCTAAATACCATGTTGACACAGGAGAAGAACTATACTTTTCTATTGGCATTTTTCAGTACGGATTGGCTGCTTATGATCTTTTCTTGAAGACTCATGACGAGATATATAAGAACAAGTTGATTGCTTGCGCCGATTGGGCGTTTGAAAACCAACAAGATAATGGTAGTTGGATAACTTTTGCTTATGAAAGCCCAGAGCATCCTTATTCGTCTATGGCGCAAGGAGAAGGTATTTCAATGCTTATTCGGGCGCATATTGAAACTAAAGATGACAAGTATCTTTTGGCTATTCATAAGGCAAAGGATTTTATGCTTAAACCGATTTCAGATGGAGGGACAACAAATTATTTCGGTGGAGATGTCTATTTGTATGAATGTACGCACGATCCGTTGATTTTGAATGGTTGGATATTCTCTTTGTGGGGACTTTATGATTATTCTAAATACATAGAAGATTCGGAAGTTAAGAAGGTTCTTCATGCAACACTGATATCTTTGAAAAAAAAGTTGCCGGAGTTTGATATAAAATATTGGAGCAAATACGAAGATGGTAAGCGCATTAGTAGCCCATTTTATCACAAATTGCATATTGCTCAGCTGTTGGTAATGTATGACTTATTTGGAGATCATATTTATAAAGAGTATGCTGAAAAATGGGAAGCATATCAAAAGAGTTTTTGGAAACCTAAAGTGGCATTTGTAAAAAAGGCTATTCAAAAAGTGTTTGAGTAATCAAATGAGGTATATTATGAATTTCAGAAGTATATTAAACAAAATTCGTGGAAACATGGATGTTCCTTCCTTAAAGAAAAAGGGCCTTAAGGTAGGCAACAATGTATTTATAAATTTTGGTTGTATTATAGATGAAAGTTTTTGCTGGCTGATTTCTATAGGAGATAATGTTACGCTTGCACCAAATGTTCATATTTTAGCTCATGACGCTTCAACCAAAAAAGAATTAGGGTATACAAAAATGGGGGGGGTAACCATTGGTAGTAATGTGTTTGTAGGAGCAGGAACAATCATTCTTCCTGGAGTTGATATTGGTGATAAGGTTATCATTGGTGCTGGTAGCGTTGTAACAAGAAGCATTCCGTCAAATAGTGTTGCTGTTGGAAACCCTGCCAAAATTAGCCGTACCTATGATGAATATATGGAAAAACAAAAGATTGCAATGAAAGCGGTTAAAAAATTTCCGTATAACCCTAACAAGGATGATCGAGAAAAAATAAAAATGTTCTTGAAGGAGAACAAGATAGGATATATAGAATAAAATGAAAATTGTTCAGATTATGCCGGAGTTTGGTCTTGCCGGTGCAGAAACGATGTGTGAAAACTTAACATATGAATTGATTAAACTCGGACATAATGTGACTGTTATCAGTATGTATAATTATCATTCAGTTATAACAGATCGGCTTGAAAATGCAGGTGTTGATGTACGGTATTTGAGTAAGAAACCCGGTTTAGATTTATCAATGATTGTAAAAATCAAAAAAATTCTGCAAGGGATAAACGCGGATGTTATACATACACATCGATACTGTTCTCAATATGCAGTTCCTGCTGCAATTATGGCAGGAGTACAATACAGAGTACATACTGTGCATAATGTTGCCGAAAAAGAAAATGGGAATTTAGCGAGAAAATTGAACAAATTCTTTTTCAAACATTGTAATGTCGTTCCCGTAGCTCTTAGCGAATCGATCAGAGAATCAATTATTAGAGAATACGGTATAGAAAAGAATAAGATTCCGGTCATATTTAATGGAATAGACCTGTCAAAATGTATACTAAAAGAGGACTATTCCATAAACGGTAACTTTAAGATTTTGCATATAGGAAGATTTTCTGAGCAAAAAAACCATGTTGGTTTACTTAAAGCGTTTAAGATGTTCCATGATAAACATTCGGATTGTGAGCTTTGGTTGATCGGTGATGGTGAGAAGAGAGTAGAAATAGAAAAGTATGTAAAAGATAATGATCTTACGTCTGCAGTAAAGTTTCTTGGGCTTCAAGACGACGTATATAGATATCTGCACGATGCGGATATTTTCACTTTGCCTTCGAATTATGAAGGAATACCTATGACGCTTATTGAGGCGATGGGAACGGGACTACCGATTGTGGCAACCGCTGTGGGAGGGGTTCCGGACATGCTAACAAGTGGAGAAAATGCTCTAATTGTCGAGAATAATATTGAGATGATTGAAGCTGCTTATGAAATCTTTTATCATGATCAAGGAAAGAGAAATACCTACGGTAGAAAAGCCAAGGATCGTGCCGTGTTATTTTCTTCAATAGTAATGGGAGAAGCGTATGTCGAAATATATGATAAATAATGACGTGTCAAAATCGAAATATAAAGGCGACAGTTCCATTTCTAATAATTTTATGTTGTTCTTTAACTCGATAATAATTGCGGCATTGTTTTTTGTTATGGCTCAGGCACTCATAGTTGACAACGATTCTTTGATGACAATCGCCGTGATACTTACGATTGTATATTGTCTACTTTCAAAAGCTGAAAATATTTTCTATGTGTTATGCGGTATGACAATGTTTGAAAGTGTTTTCAAAGTAAGTGGAGACATTGTGTGGTTTGTTCCATTATTGATATTGGTATTTAAGCTGTTGATTAAGGATGGATTTCGAATCAATTCAATTGCAGTGACTTCTTTAATGATTATATTTTCTTTAGAACTTATATTAGATTTTTCAAATGGTAGTATGGGACAACTGTTAGTTAATTTAGTCACAGTCATTTTTGTGTTCGTTGTCTTTTCGAAAATAAACATATTGAAAATTAATGCGTTTAGTATTGTGTTTGTATTAACTATGGCATTTTCAGCGGTTGTTTATTACTTATTATCCATGTATGGCGGAATGGGGGGATTTATTTCTTCTTTTATGTCTTCTGTTTACGCATATAGATTTGGCCATTCATATGGAGACACAATTGGTGGAGCTATGGCGATACCGTTATATACAACGATGTTGGTTTCTTGTGGATTGTCTTGTTATATGAGATCGATTCACCTAAAAATTTCGCAAAAGTTCCTTATAATTATTGCCGTCATCATTTCGATTGTTTTCGGCGCGATGACAATAAGTAGATCGTTTTATCTCGGATTGATAGTAACATTAATATCTATATTGTTTTTCAGATCGTCTGAAAATAAAAAAATTAAACGATTTATAGTGATTTTTGCGGTTATTGCTTTGCTATTTTTGCTTTTTTCCGAATCTGATGTTATTAAGAAAGTTTTGTCTAATCTTCAATTAAGATTAGATAACGGTATGGAAAAAGGTTCTGGGGGTAGAACAGATATATGGATTTCTTGCATAGAATATTTACTTGAACATCCTCTTCGCCTTTTGTTTGGAATGGGGGCAACTAATTATATATCAATAGGTAGTGCGACGGGAGAGTTGTTTGCTGCAGGGGCAAACAATTTGATTATTGATTTTATTATGTCCTGGGGAATAATTGGTACCTCGGTTCTGC
>CAZBLS010000017.1:0-24775 GCA_964492705.1 uncultured Oscillospiraceae bacterium
ATTTTAATACAAACGTAGGTATAATCGGTGCGGGAATGATTGGCAGGGGTGTAATCGAGCGCCTTAAAAGCCACCGCCTTAACGTTCTCGTTTACGACCCGTTTTTAAGCGATGAAAAGGCTGAACAATTGGGTGTAAAAAAGGCAGAACTTAAAGAAATTTTTGCTTCGTGCATATGCATTAGCAATCACGTTGCAAATCTGCCCGAAACGGTGGGGATGTTTGATTATTCTCTGTTTTCGCTTATGAAAGATAACGGGGTATTTATAAACACGGGAAGAGGTGCACAGGTTAAAGAATACGATCTTATCCGTGCTCTTTCGGAAAAGCCGAACCGTTGTGCCGTACTTGACGTGACTATGCCCGAACCGCCTACGGAGGACAGCGAACTTTACACTCTTGAAAATGTATTTTTAACACCGCATATTGCAGGTTCATCGGGAAACGAAACCGAAAGAATGGGCGAATATATGCTTGACCAATTTGAAAAGTATTCCAAATGTGAAAATTGCGAATACGAAGTTTTTGAAAAAATGCTTGAAACAATGGCATAGGAGAAAGTTATGACAGGGCTTGTATCGGTTTCGTTTAGGGATAAAAATCCGAAAGAGATAGTGGAAGCAACCGTAAAATCGGGACTTGAATGCATAGAGTGGGGAGGGGATGTGCACGTACCCCACGGCGACGTTAAAATCGCAAGAGAAGTAAAAAAACTTTGCGGTGACAGCGGAATAAAAATTGCGGAGTACGGCTCGTACTATAAAATAGGTCAAAGCGAAGAAGAACTGTATTTAAAAGTGCTTGATTCCTGCCGTGAACTCGGTACGGATACGGTCAGAGTTTGGGGGCTTATGGGCAAAAACAGCGATACGGTATCGGAAGAACTGTACGAAAAATGCGTTCTCGACGCAATGCGCATATGCGACGAAGATAAAAATATTACCGTGTGCCTTGAATGCCATCCGCAGTCACTTACCGACGAATACCATAGTGCATTGCAATTTATAAAGGACGTAAACAGGCAAAACTTAAAAATGTTTTGGCAACCAAATCAGTTTAGACCTATTGAATATAATACCGATGCAATTTTAAGCCTATTGCCTTATATAATAAGTGTGCATACGTTTTCATGGAAGAGGGATAAAAGATATCCTCTTGATTTTCTTGAAAACGATTGGAAAAAGTATATACAGTTGTTGGGAACAGACAAGAATTATATGCTTGAATTTATGCACGACGGAAAACTGGAAAGTTTAGCCGAAACGTCAAAAGTTTTAAAAGATTGGCTTTCATAAAACAGTGGGAGATAAGTATGGAAAAAATAAATATTGACTGTCTTGTAGAAGAAATAAAAAAATGCGTTGCAAAGCATAAGTTGGAAAAGCCCGGAGAGTATTCCCGCTGGCTGTGGGGTGACAGAAATTTAGGCGTAAACGAATACGGCTGTGCCGATGCGGCAAATATTATGTATACCGTGGGCAATTTCCCCAAAAACAGGGAAGAACGAGAGGGCTTTGTTGAGGCTATGCAGAATATGCAGGAACCCGATACAGGTCTTTGGAGAGAAGCAACGCACCATTTTATACATACCACTGCACATATTTCGGCGGCTCTTGAACTTTTCGATGCATCACCTAAGTATAAGTGCGCCGCTCTTGAACAGTATTCTACACCTGATGGCATACGTGAACTTTTGGAAAAAGAGGTGGATTGGAGTAATCCTTGGCCTCAGTCCCACAAGGGCGCAGGTATTTATGCTTGCCTTAAAAATACAGGTGCAATGACTAATGAGTGGAGAGAAGCATACTTTTCTTGGCTTTGGGAGCATACTTCACCTGAACACGGCTTTATTGAATTTACCGATGCTCAGCCTCCTTTATATCAGTCAATGGCAGGCGGTTTCCATTATTTCTTTAACCACGAGTTTGAACGCAGACCTATGCGTTATCCCGAAAAAGTTATTGATTCCTGCATTGACCTTATGAATAACGAGTTGCACGGCGAGAAAAAAGTTATGATTCAAAAGTGCCAGTTTATTGAACTTGACGTTGTTTATTCGCTTAACAGGGCAATGCGCCAGTCACCGCACAGGTTCTATGAGGCTAAGGCGGTTTTAGAGGATTTTGCCGAAAAATATATTGAGATGATGCTTAATTTGGACTATGAAACAAATGAGTCTTTCAACGATATGCATATGCTATTCGGTGCGGTTTCCTGCCTTGCTGAAATTCAGGCGGCACTTCCGGGCAAAGTTATTACGTCACATCCGTTAAGGATAGTTCTTGACAGGCGTCCCTTTGTTTAAAATTATTCTGCGCTTTTTTCAGCGCAGTTTTTTGTTCTTGACATATACCCATATGGGGTATATAATAAATTAAGGAGGATAAATTATGGAAAAATGTTCAAAATGTGTCAGAGTTCGTAACGAAGAAGAGTATAAAAAACTTATAAACCGCCTTACGAGAATAGAGGGACAGGTGAGAGGTGTAAGAAAAATGCTTGAAAACAGCGCTTACTGCATTGATATACTTGTACAGGCATCGGCGGTAAATGCGGCAATAAATGCTTTTGAAAAGGAACTTCTTTCACAGCATATAAAAACCTGTGTTGCCGAGGATTTGAAAAACGGCAACAGCGAAAAAGTCGATGAACTTGTAAAAATAACCGAAAGGCTGATGAGATAAAATGAAGTATACCGTTACGGGAATGACCTGTGCGGCGTGCAGTGCACGGGTGGAAAAAGCCGTAAAAAAAGTTTCGGGCGTGGAAGAATGTAACGTTAATCTGCTTACCGCATCAATGGACGTTACAGGTACGGCAGATGATAAAAGCATAATTTCGGCAGTTGAGAAAGCAGGCTACGGAGCCTGCGTTTACGGGCAAAAACAAAAAGAAAAAATAAAAAAGGAAAATATGGTTACAAGGCTCATTTGGTCGGTTGTCCTTACCTGTATACTTATGTATTTTTCGATGGGACATATGATGGACTTGCCGATGATACCTTTTTTTAACGGCAATGCTCCTGCTTGTGCACTTATGCAGTTTATTCTTGCACTGTGCGTTATTCTTGTAAACCGCAAATTCTTCATAAGCGGTTTTAAGGCTGTAATAAATGCTTCGCCCAATATGGATACGCTTGTGTCACTCGGCTCGGGTATCTCATTTGCGTACAGTACCGTGTTGCTGTTTTTGACCGTTTCGGGAGATACCCGCATAAGCGAAATGTATTTTGAATCGTCTGCAATGATATTAACGCTCATTGATGTGGGCAAACTGCTTGAAAGTTATTCGAAAGGAAAAACGGCAGATGCGGTAAATGCTTTGATAAAACTAAAACCGCAAAAAATAACGGTGGAGCGCAACGGCAAGGAAGAACTGCTCGCTATTGAAGAAGCGAAAGTCGGCGATATCTTTATCGTTAAGGCAGGGGAGAGCATTCCCTGTGACGGTGTAATTCAGGAGGGTGGCGGAACGGTTGACGAATCCTGTCTTACGGGTGAAAGTATACCGATAGATAAGGGTGTTGGGGACAAAGTTTCCGCTGCAACGGTAAATATGTCGGGATATATGAAGTGCCGTGCTACGGGCGTAGGCGAAGACACATTGCTTGCGGGAATAATACGCACCGTTACCGAGGCTTCCGGCTCAAAAGCGCCTATTGCGAAACTTGCCGACAGAGTTTCGGGTGTGTTTGTGCCTGCGGTTTTGGGAATTGCGGTAATAACGTTTGCGGTTTGGCTCTTGCTTGGCGAAGAATTTGCTTTCGCTCTTGAAAGGGGAATTTCGGTGCTCGTAATAAGTTGTCCCTGTGCGCTCGGTCTTGCAACACCCGTTGCAATTATGGTGGGTAGCGGAGTAGGCGCCAAGCACGGAATACTTTACAAAACGGCAACTTCCCTTGAAGAATCGGGGCGCATAAAAAATGCGGTTCTCGATAAAACGGGCACGGTCACCAACGGCGAACCATCTGTTACGGACGTATACGGAGAAGATAAGTTTGAACTTTTGCGTGTGGCGTATGCTCTTGAAAATAAAAGCGAGCATCCTTTGGGTAAAGCGGTTGTAAAATATGCAATAAAAGAAAACGTGATTTGCGAAAACTGCACGGAAATTGAAATTCTTACGGGCAACGGTATAAGGGGAAAACTAAACGGCGATACCGTTGCAGGCGGAAATATTTTTCTTATGCAAAATGTAGAAGAAGAAATAAGACAAAAGGGCGACGAATTAGCCCAAAAAGGCAAAACACCGCTGTATTTTTCAAAAAACGGCAAAATTCTGGGAATTATCGCCGTTGCCGATACGGTTAGAGAATCAAGTTTTCAGGCAATAAAAGATATGAAAAAAATGGGCATAAATGTATATATGCTCACAGGTGATAATGAGTTGACCGCCCGTGAAATCGGCAGACAGGTGGGCATAGACAACGTTATTGCAGGTGTGCTGCCCGACAAAAAGGCTGAGGCAGTGCGTAAGATAAAACAAACGGGAAAAACCGCAATGATAGGCGACGGCATAAACGATGCTCCTGCCCTTTGTGAGGCTGATTTGGGCATTGCCATCGGTAACGGCACGGATATAGCCATAGAATCGGCGGATACGGTACTTTTACACAGCACTCTTTCCGATGCGGTAAACGCTTTTTATTTGGGGCGCAAAGTGCTTAAAAACATAAAGGAAAATCTGTTTTGGGCTTTTGTATATAACTGCATCGGAATACCTCTTGCGGCAGGCGTTTTCCTGTTTGCAAATATAAAAATGACACCGATGCTCGGTGCGGCGGCAATGAGTTTGTCAAGTTTTTGCGTTTGTATGAATGCGTTAAGGCTCAATTTGATAAAACTGAATAAAAAAGGAAATAATGAAAAAAATAATAAAAAGGAGAATAAAAAAATGAAACAGGTTATTAAAGTAAAGGGAATGATGTGTGCTCACTGCGAGGCAAGAGTTAAAAAGGCTTTTGAGGCAATTGCACAGGTTGATGAGGCGGTTGCCGACAGCAAAAAAGACATGGTGGTGCTTACGCTTAATGCTCCTCTTGACAGGGAAGAGATAAAAAAGATTGTTGAGAGCGAGGGCTATACATTAGGTTGATTTAATCATTTTTTAAAACCGAGTAATTCATCCGCAGTGTAACGGAAGAACAGTGCAAAGTGTTTCAGTTCAATATCGGTAACAAAATGCTTTCCGCACTCTATTCTCTGCACTGCATTTTTGTCTATATCCAATCCTGCTATTTGCATCTTTTCCGCAAACCGGCGTTGCGAAAGTCATATTTCTTTTCTTTTTTTCGGAAATAATTTCACCGCAAATATTGTTTTTTCCGTCATTTGTTTTATTTATAAACATAAAAACCTTGCGTTTTGACATTTAGTGCTTGTCAATATGAAAAGCATATGATAAAACAAACAGGAAATTGACATTCAGTGAATGTCAAAAAAACAATATAGAGAGAATTTTATTATGTATTGCAAGAACTGCGGGAAAGAAATGAATGAAAACCAAGATTACTGCCTCGCCTGCGGTGTAAAAAAAGGCAACGGAAATGCTTTTTGTTCCGATTGCGGAAACTACGTTAATCCCAATGCTGACGTATGCGTAAACTGCGGAACCAATTTAAAAAAATGATTTTCTTTATGGCGAATTGGGAGGACAAAATAAGGTTATGATTGTCGTACTTTGCTTTTACTTTGGCGGATGGGGTATTCACAACTTTTTAATGGGCGAAACAAAAAAAGGTATCTTCAAGATAGTTATGTCGTGCCTTTGCTGGCTGGGTAAAATTTTTGCTCGTATCGATTTTATCAAAATTCTCTGCGATAAATACGTTGTTGATTCCGCAAAACTTGTTTAATTGAAAAAAATAAAAAAACGGCAATATGCACATTTTCTGTGAGTCTGTGCATCGCCGTATACGTAATTTTTACTTATATTCACGGATGCGTTTTGAAAAAGATATTCGGCGTTTCCTGCATTGGGTGCGGATATACACGTGCATTTGTTTCATTGCTTAAACTTGATTTTTCAAAGGCATTTTACTTTCATCCCCTTGTGTTTTTGTGTCCGCTGTTTTTTGTTTTGATTTTTTATCAGGGAAAATTATTTAAAAACAGATATGCAAATGCTCTTTTTTGGGGATATATTGCCTGTTTGTTTACGGCAGTATGGATAATAAGGTTTTTAACAGGCACAACGGTATAATAATGCTTGTCATAGGAGATCCCTATGTAAAATGCAGGAGTTTGTCCCACGCTTTACAGCGGTAACTCCTGCATTTTTTTATAAAAAATTCGGCAAGCGCAGTTAAAACCTTTAATGGGGAAAAAACGTTCTTTTTAATTTGGATGCAAAAATGCGCAGTGAGTGAAAAATTTTCCGCAGCGGATAGAAAAATACTCGGAGACGGGAGTATATTTTATACCGCATTTCGCAGACGGAGTGAAAGTTCCCGGTGCGGTAAAAGCCTTTCATAACGCCTAAAAATTCGCAGATATCGGTTTCATCGAAAAAACAGTTGTCACCACGTATGATATAGCCTGTGTTTTTTACTTTTACAATGCGGTGGAGAATATATTTTCCGTTTCGCTTATAAAGCACAACGTCGTATTTTTTAGGCTTATCGGTCACCTTTTCGCAAATTACGCTGTCCCGTCCGCCCAATAACAGGGGCAACATACTGCGGCCAGATACACCGCTGTGTAACCGACCGTAAGAATTTATAATATCTTCATAGCAGTTGCCGTCGGTTCCGTATTTGATTACGTCAACAACGGTGCTTACGCTTTTATCGGCTTCGGATTTGCCTATGCCGTACTTTTTTTGCAAAAATTCCGAAACTTCCGTTTCACTTTTTTCGGAAAATAAAAGCAACCGTATTTCATCGGCATATGAGTTAAGTTTCAGCGTTTTGCCGTCTTCGGAAAGGGATATTATTATATCACCCCAATGCTGTAAAGTCTTTTTCATAATGTCCTCTCAAAATTTTATACGGCTATTATACGGCATTTTTTGCGTTTGTTCAAGTGTTTTTGCGAAAATTATTCGGAAGAAAAAAAGAATAGGATTTTTTGCATATTAACAGAAGCGAAGTATCGAAATTTTTGGCGGAGGATAAATACATCGCTGTACTTGGTTTTTGTGTCCGAAAGATTTTAGGTTATCCGCTGTTTTTATAAGCCGATTGTTTTTTTTATTTTGCCGTTGCATCATCGCATTCCGTGCTGAAAAACCAATGTCAAAAAATCTTTTCATACTGTTTGATTTCGGAAAATGCAGAGATCCGTTATCAAAAAATAAAAAGACCGCATTCCTATCTTTTGAAGATAAGTTTGCGGTCTTTATTAGACTTTTATTGCTTTATCAGGCTTTTATTGTCTTTCTTTTAGTACATTCCGCCCATTCCGCCGGCAGGAGCGGGAGCGGCAGGCTCGGGAGCGGGGATATCCGCTACGAGGCACTCGGTGGTAAGCATTGTGGAAACAACGCTTGCGGCATTGGTAAGAGCCGTACGGCTAACCTTTGTAGGATCGATAATGCCCTTTTCAACCATATTGCAGTATTCGTCGTTAGCGGCATCGTAACCGAAGTTGGGATCGCTGTTTTCAAGAACTTTTGCAACGATTACAGAGCCTTCAAGACCTGCATTTGCGGCAATTTGGCGCATAGGCTCTTCAATTGCACGCAACACGATCGAAGCACCTGTTTTGGTGTCGCCTTCAAGAGTTTCCATATGTGCTTTAACAGCGGGGGATACGCTCAAAAGCGCAACACCGCCACCGGGAACGATACCCTCTTCAACAGCGGCTTTCGTAGCGGCAAGAGCATCTTCGATACGGAGTTTCTTTTCTTTCATTTCAACTTCGGTAGCGGCACCGACCTGTATAACGGCTACACCGCCTGCAAGTTTCGCCAAACGCTCCTGAAGTTTTTCTTTATCGTAATCGCTTGTGGTTTCGGCAATCTGTGCACGGATGGACTGAACACGTGCGGAGATTGCATCTTTGTTGCCTGCACCCTCAACGATAGTGGTGTTTTCCTTGTCAACTTTAACGGTGCGAGCCGTACCGAGCATATCAAGGGTAGCGTCTTTAAGTTCAAATCCAAGTTCTTCGGAAATAACCTGACCGCCTGTCAAAACAGCGATGTCTTGAAGCATTGCTTTTCTTCTGTCGCCGAAGCCGGGAGCTTTAACGGCAACAACGTTGAACGTTCCGCGGAGTTTGTTTACAACAAGTGTTGCAAGGGGTTCGCTTTCGATATCGTCGGCGATAATAAGGAGTTTCTTGCCCATTTGAACGATCTGTTCAAGTACGGGGAGAATTTCCTGAATATTTGAAATCTTCTTATCGGTAATAAGAATAAGGGGATTGTCCAGCACCGCTTCCATTTTTTCCATATCGGTAGCCATATAGGGGGAAGCATATCCTCTGTCAAACTGCATACCTTCAACAAGGCTGAGTTCTGTCTTCATCGTTTTTGATTCTTCAACGGTGATAACGCCGTCGTTGCCTACTTTTTCCATAGCATCGGCAATAAGACCGCCGATTTCGCCGTCGCCTGCGGAGATGGAAGCAACCTGTGCAATGGATTTCTTACTTTCAACGGGTTTTGAAATCTTTTTAAGTTCGTCAACGGCTACGTCAACTGCGGAAAGAATACCCTTGCGCAGTACCATAGGATTAGCACCTGCCGCAACGTTCTTTGCACCCTCACGGAAGATCGCCTGTGCAAGAACAGCCGCCGTTGTGGTACCGTCACCTGCTACGTCGTTGGTTTTTACCGAAACTTCCTTTACAAGCTGAGCACCCATATTTTCAAAGGGGTCTTCAAGTTCGATTTCTTTTGCAATGGTAACACCGTCATTGTTGATGAGGGGTGAACCGTATTTTTTGTCAAGAACCACGTTCCTGCCCTTGGGTCCAAGCGTGATTTTTACGGTATCTGCCAAAATATCAACGCCCGTCTGCAAAGATCTGCGGGCTTCTTCGCCGTATTTAAACTGTTTAGCCATAATAATTATCCTCCTTAACCTTCGATAATGCCTAAAACATCGTTTTGGCTGATTACAATGTAATCCGTGCCGTCAAGTTTTACGGGTGTGCCCGCATACTGACTGTATACTACTTTTTGTCCTACGTTTATAACCATTTTAACTTCTTTGCCGTTTACAATGCCTCCGGGTCCAACTGCAACTACTTCCGCAAATTGGGGTTTTTCCTTGGCGTTTCCGGTAAGAACTATTCCGCTCTTGGTGGTTTCTTCCGCTTCGCAGTTTTTGATAACTACTTTGTCAAATAAAGGTCTTATTGTCATTACTATCTCCTCCTTAATTATTAGCACTCAATCACTGCGAGTGCTAACACTATATATCATACTTATTTTACCATATAATTGCAAACTTTATTCAAGGACGTGACAGAGAATTTTAATGCGATTTTCTCCTTAAAACTCAAAAATACTCATATATGCTCTGTTTTTCTGCTGTTTTTGAGTTTTGTGGCATTAAAAAGTTTTTTTAGTGCTTTTTTCGATCCTCTTCAAGAAAGCGGATGCGGTTTTTCAGTTCTTTTATTTCCGCTTGCAGTGAAAACAGCGTGCGTTGCTGCATATATACTTCCTGCGCCAAACCGTTCCCCTGTATGCGTTCGGGTTCAAAGCGAATATAGGGAAAAGGCGGAGAAAGTAATAACGTTTGCGGTTTGGCTCTTGCTTGGCGAAGAATTTGCTTTCGCTCTTGAAAGGGGAATTTCGGTGCTCGTAATAAGTTGTCCCTGTGCGCTCGGTCTTGCAACACCCGTTGCAATTATGGTGGGTAGCGGAGTAGGCGCCAAGCACGGAATACTTTACAAAACGGCAACTTCCCTTGAAGAATCGGGGCGCATAAAAAATGCGGTTCTCGATAAAACGGGCACGGTCACCAACGGCGAACCATCTGTTACGGACGTATACGGAGAAGATAAGTTTGAACTTTTGCGTGTGGCGTATGCTCTTGAAAATAAAAGCGAGCATCCTTTGGGTAAAGCGGTTGTAAAATATGCAATAAAAGAAAACGTGATTTGCGAAAACTGCACGGAAATTGAAATTCTTACGGGCAACGGTATAAGGGGAAAACTAAACGGCGATACCGTTGCAGGCGGAAATATTTTTCTTATGCAAAATGTAGAAGAAGAAATAAGACAAAAGGGCGACGAATTAGCCCAAAAAGGCAAAACACCGCTGTATTTTTCAAAAAACGGCAAAATTCTGGGAATTATCGCCGTTGCCGATACGGTTAGAGAATCAAGTTTTCAGGCAATAAAAGATATGAAAAAAATGGGCATAAATGTATATATGCTCACAGGTGATAATGAGTTGACCGCCCGTGAAATCGGCAGACAGGTGGGCATAGACAACGTTATTGCAGGTGTGCTGCCCGACAAAAAGGCTGAGGCAGTGCGTAAGATAAAACAAACGGGAAAAACCGCAATGATAGGCGACGGCATAAACGATGCTCCTGCCCTTTGTGAGGCTGATTTGGGCATTGCCATCGGTAACGGCACGGATATAGCCATAGAATCGGCGGATACGGTACTTTTACACAGCACTCTTTCCGATGCGGTAAACGCTTTTTATTTGGGGCGCAAAGTGCTTAAAAACATAAAGGAAAATCTGTTTTGGGCTTTTGTATATAACTGCATCGGAATACCTCTTGCGGCAGGCGTTTTCCTGTTTGCAAATATAAAAATGACACCGATGCTCGGTGCGGCGGCAATGAGTTTGTCAAGTTTTTGCGTTTGTATGAATGCGTTAAGGCTCAATTTGATAAAACTGAATAAAAAAGGAAATAATGAAAAAAATAATAAAAAGGAGAATAAAAAAATGAAACAGGTTATTAAAGTAAAGGGAATGATGTGTGCTCACTGCGAGGCAAGAGTTAAAAAGGCTTTTGAGGCAATTGCACAGGTTGATGAGGCGGTTGCCGACAGCAAAAAAGACATGGTGGTGCTTACGCTTAATGCTCCTCTTGACAGGGAAGAGATAAAAAAGATTGTTGAGAGCGAGGGCTATACATTAGGTTGATTTAATCATTTTTTAAAACCGAGTAATTCATCCGCAGTGTAACGGAAGAACAGTGCAAAGTGTTTCAGTTCAATATCGGTAACAAAATGCTTTCCGCACTCTATTCTCTGCACTGCATTTTTGTCTATATCCAATCCTGCTATTTGCATCTTTTCCGCAAACCGGCGTTGCGAAAGTCATATTTCTTTTCTTTTTTTCGGAAATAATTTCACCGCAAATATTGTTTTTTCCGTCATTTGTTTTATTTATAAACATAAAAACCTTGCGTTTTGACATTTAGTGCTTGTCAATATGAAAAGCATATGATAAAACAAACAGGAAATTGACATTCAGTGAATGTCAAAAAAACAATATAGAGAGAATTTTATTATGTATTGCAAGAACTGCGGGAAAGAAATGAATGAAAACCAAGATTACTGCCTCGCCTGCGGTGTAAAAAAAGGCAACGGAAATGCTTTTTGTTCCGATTGCGGAAACTACGTTAATCCCAATGCTGACGTATGCGTAAACTGCGGAACCAATTTAAAAAAATGATTTTCTTTATGGCGAATTGGGAGGACAAAATAAGGTTATGATTGTCGTACTTTGCTTTTACTTTGGCGGATGGGGTATTCACAACTTTTTAATGGGCGAAACAAAAAAAGGTATCTTCAAGATAGTTATGTCGTGCCTTTGCTGGCTGGGTAAAATTTTTGCTCGTATCGATTTTATCAAAATTCTCTGCGATAAATACGTTGTTGATTCCGCAAAACTTGTTTAATTGAAAAAAATAAAAAAACGGCAATATGCACATTTTCTGTGAGTCTGTGCATCGCCGTATACGTAATTTTTACTTATATTCACGGATGCGTTTTGAAAAAGATATTCGGCGTTTCCTGCATTGGGTGCGGATATACACGTGCATTTGTTTCATTGCTTAAACTTGATTTTTCAAAGGCATTTTACTTTCATCCCCTTGTGTTTTTGTGTCCGCTGTTTTTTGTTTTGATTTTTTATCAGGGAAAATTATTTAAAAACAGATATGCAAATGCTCTTTTTTGGGGATATATTGCCTGTTTGTTTACGGCAGTATGGATAATAAGGTTTTTAACAGGCACAACGGTATAATAATGCTTGTCATAGGAGATCCCTATGTAAAATGCAGGAGTTTGTCCCACGCTTTACAGCGGTAACTCCTGCATTTTTTTATAAAAAATTCGGCAAGCGCAGTTAAAACCTTTAATGGGGAAAAAACGTTCTTTTTAATTTGGATGCAAAAATGCGCAGTGAGTGAAAAATTTTCCGCAGCGGATAGAAAAATACTCGGAGACGGGAGTATATTTTATACCGCATTTCGCAGACGGAGTGAAAGTTCCCGGTGCGGTAAAAGCCTTTCATAACGCCTAAAAATTCGCAGATATCGGTTTCATCGAAAAAACAGTTGTCACCACGTATGATATAGCCTGTGTTTTTTACTTTTACAATGCGGTGGAGAATATATTTTCCGTTTCGCTTATAAAGCACAACGTCGTATTTTTTAGGCTTATCGGTCACCTTTTCGCAAATTACGCTGTCCCGTCCGCCCAATAACAGGGGCAACATACTGCGGCCAGATACACCGCTGTGTAACCGACCGTAAGAATTTATAATATCTTCATAGCAGTTGCCGTCGGTTCCGTATTTGATTACGTCAACAACGGTGCTTACGCTTTTATCGGCTTCGGATTTGCCTATGCCGTACTTTTTTTGCAAAAATTCCGAAACTTCCGTTTCACTTTTTTCGGAAAATAAAAGCAACCGTATTTCATCGGCATATGAGTTAAGTTTCAGCGTTTTGCCGTCTTCGGAAAGGGATATTATTATATCACCCCAATGCTGTAAAGTCTTTTTCATAATGTCCTCTCAAAATTTTATACGGCTATTATACGGCATTTTTTGCGTTTGTTCAAGTGTTTTTGCGAAAATTATTCGGAAGAAAAAAAGAATAGGATTTTTTGCATATTAACAGAAGCGAAGTATCGAAATTTTTGGCGGAGGATAAATACATCGCTGTACTTGGTTTTTGTGTCCGAAAGATTTTAGGTTATCCGCTGTTTTTATAAGCCGATTGTTTTTTTTATTTTGCCGTTGCATCATCGCATTCCGTGCTGAAAAACCAATGTCAAAAAATCTTTTCATACTGTTTGATTTCGGAAAATGCAGAGATCCGTTATCAAAAAATAAAAAGACCGCATTCCTATCTTTTGAAGATAAGTTTGCGGTCTTTATTAGACTTTTATTGCTTTATCAGGCTTTTATTGTCTTTCTTTTAGTACATTCCGCCCATTCCGCCGGCAGGAGCGGGAGCGGCAGGCTCGGGAGCGGGGATATCCGCTACGAGGCACTCGGTGGTAAGCATTGTGGAAACAACGCTTGCGGCATTGGTAAGAGCCGTACGGCTAACCTTTGTAGGATCGATAATGCCCTTTTCAACCATATTGCAGTATTCGTCGTTAGCGGCATCGTAACCGAAGTTGGGATCGCTGTTTTCAAGAACTTTTGCAACGATTACAGAGCCTTCAAGACCTGCATTTGCGGCAATTTGGCGCATAGGCTCTTCAATTGCACGCAACACGATCGAAGCACCTGTTTTGGTGTCGCCTTCAAGAGTTTCCATATGTGCTTTAACAGCGGGGGATACGCTCAAAAGCGCAACACCGCCACCGGGAACGATACCCTCTTCAACAGCGGCTTTCGTAGCGGCAAGAGCATCTTCGATACGGAGTTTCTTTTCTTTCATTTCAACTTCGGTAGCGGCACCGACCTGTATAACGGCTACACCGCCTGCAAGTTTCGCCAAACGCTCCTGAAGTTTTTCTTTATCGTAATCGCTTGTGGTTTCGGCAATCTGTGCACGGATGGACTGAACACGTGCGGAGATTGCATCTTTGTTGCCTGCACCCTCAACGATAGTGGTGTTTTCCTTGTCAACTTTAACGGTGCGAGCCGTACCGAGCATATCAAGGGTAGCGTCTTTAAGTTCAAATCCAAGTTCTTCGGAAATAACCTGACCGCCTGTCAAAACAGCGATGTCTTGAAGCATTGCTTTTCTTCTGTCGCCGAAGCCGGGAGCTTTAACGGCAACAACGTTGAACGTTCCGCGGAGTTTGTTTACAACAAGTGTTGCAAGGGGTTCGCTTTCGATATCGTCGGCGATAATAAGGAGTTTCTTGCCCATTTGAACGATCTGTTCAAGTACGGGGAGAATTTCCTGAATATTTGAAATCTTCTTATCGGTAATAAGAATAAGGGGATTGTCCAGCACCGCTTCCATTTTTTCCATATCGGTAGCCATATAGGGGGAAGCATATCCTCTGTCAAACTGCATACCTTCAACAAGGCTGAGTTCTGTCTTCATCGTTTTTGATTCTTCAACGGTGATAACGCCGTCGTTGCCTACTTTTTCCATAGCATCGGCAATAAGACCGCCGATTTCGCCGTCGCCTGCGGAGATGGAAGCAACCTGTGCAATGGATTTCTTACTTTCAACGGGTTTTGAAATCTTTTTAAGTTCGTCAACGGCTACGTCAACTGCGGAAAGAATACCCTTGCGCAGTACCATAGGATTAGCACCTGCCGCAACGTTCTTTGCACCCTCACGGAAGATCGCCTGTGCAAGAACAGCCGCCGTTGTGGTACCGTCACCTGCTACGTCGTTGGTTTTTACCGAAACTTCCTTTACAAGCTGAGCACCCATATTTTCAAAGGGGTCTTCAAGTTCGATTTCTTTTGCAATGGTAACACCGTCATTGTTGATGAGGGGTGAACCGTATTTTTTGTCAAGAACCACGTTCCTGCCCTTGGGTCCAAGCGTGATTTTTACGGTATCTGCCAAAATATCAACGCCCGTCTGCAAAGATCTGCGGGCTTCTTCGCCGTATTTAAACTGTTTAGCCATAATAATTATCCTCCTTAACCTTCGATAATGCCTAAAACATCGTTTTGGCTGATTACAATGTAATCCGTGCCGTCAAGTTTTACGGGTGTGCCCGCATACTGACTGTATACTACTTTTTGTCCTACGTTTATAACCATTTTAACTTCTTTGCCGTTTACAATGCCTCCGGGTCCAACTGCAACTACTTCCGCAAATTGGGGTTTTTCCTTGGCGTTTCCGGTAAGAACTATTCCGCTCTTGGTGGTTTCTTCCGCTTCGCAGTTTTTGATAACTACTTTGTCAAATAAAGGTCTTATTGTCATTACTATCTCCTCCTTAATTATTAGCACTCAATCACTGCGAGTGCTAACACTATATATCATACTTATTTTACCATATAATTGCAAACTTTATTCAAGGACGTGACAGAGAATTTTAATGCGATTTTCTCCTTAAAACTCAAAAATACTCATATATGCTCTGTTTTTCTGCTGTTTTTGAGTTTTGTGGCATTAAAAAGTTTTTTTAGTGCTTTTTTCGATCCTCTTCAAGAAAGCGGATGCGGTTTTTCAGTTCTTTTATTTCCGCTTGCAGTGAAAACAGCGTGCGTTGCTGCATATATACTTCCTGCGCCAAACCGTTCCCCTGTATGCGTTCGGGTTCAAAGCGAATATAGGGAAAAGGCGGAGAAAGTATTATGCGCTTGTCGTTCTCGGGAGTACAGTAAAAGTATTCACGGGCATTTTTCGGAAAATGGGATTCTCCCGAGGGACGGTACAGAGGTGAAATCATCATTTCGGTAAGTTTTCCCTTTCTGTTTATAAGCAACCGTTCGCCGTCAAGCACGTACACGGCTTCACCTGCGGATATTTCGTTTCCGTCGGTAAATACCGTACCGTTATGTATAAAAACCAAACCGCTTTTGGAAGACTGTGCGTATTGGGGAGGAGAAGAACAGGCAAAAATTTCTTTTCCGTCATATGCGTTTACGATTTTTCCGCCTTTTGGGGAAGAAATGTAAACATAGCATTCTTCGCTTCCTTTTTTTATGCAAAGGAGTTCGATATTCCGTTCGTCCGTTAAAAGATTTTTGCCCCTCCATTCGTCACCGGACAGTGTGTATTCGATTACAGCCGTGCCCTCACTGCTTTTAACGCAGTAGTGCAGGCGAATATCTTTGTCTGCATTAAGGCTCACTCCGCAAATGTTGAATTTTTCGGGCAAGTGCATTAAGTGTGTAGTTGCCGTTCTTCCGCTGTTAAAGGTGAGATACGTAAGCGTGTTTTGCGTAACGGTGGCGCAGTGAATAATGCCGTGTGCATCGGTGTCGCAGGAAAAAAGCAGGCACGGGTGCGGAAAGATAACGTTTTGACCGATTATTTGCCCGTTTGAAGATTCGGTTAAAATAAGTTGATTTTTGTTGCCGAGGGAAACCTTATAAAGGGATCTGCCGTTGTCAATTATGTATTCACGCATTTTTTGCCTCGCAAATAATTATTTTTATCAATATTATATTGAAAAAAATCGGAATTTATGATATCATATATCCGTAGACAAATAAGAGAGGAAACGAATGAGTATATATGCGGTGTCCGATCTGCACTTGCCCGGCAGTAAGGATAAAACAATGGATATTTTCGGCTTGCGCTGGCAAGGCCATTGGGAAAAGATAAAAGAAGATTGGCTGAAAAAAGTAAGCGACGATGATATTGTGCTGATTGCAGGAGATATTTCGTGGGCAATGCAGTTAAGTGAAGCCTTGCCCGACCTAAACGCTATCGGCGGACTTACGGGTAAAAAAATTATGATAAAGGGCAATCACGATTTTTGGTGGAATTCCGTTACCAAAGTAAGGGATAAATTACCCGAAAATATGTTTGTACTGCAAAACGATGCACTCCGTATCGGTGATTACGTTTTTGCCGGCACGAGAGGGTGGATGGACGGCGAATGCGCACAGGATAAGAAAATATACACCCGTGAAAAAATGCGGTTGGAAATGACGCTTTCGGCGGCAGAGAAACTTACGGATGAAAATACGCAACTCATAGCGATGATGCATTATCCGCCTGTGACGTTTGGGACGAGATACAGCGAGTTTTGCGATATATTGGAGGAGCACGGCGCAGACGTGTGCGTGTATGGTCATCTCCACGGGGTTGACGGGAAAGAAGCGGAAGAAACGGTGCATAACGGAGTGCGCTATTTGCTTACTTCCTGCGATATGATAGGTTTTACTTTACGTGAAATAATTAAATAACGGAGGTTTATTTATGGTTAAAGTTTATGAAGCGCCTTACGGCGGATGGGACAAATGTCTGTTTATGGAAAACGGATACGTGCAACTTGTTGCCACAATAGAGGTTGGTCCGAGAATAATCAGATATGCCCTTGCAGACGGTGAAAATATGTTCTGTGAGAAGAAAGACCAAATGGGTACCGTAGGTGGTGACGAATGGAAAATTTACGGCGGACACAGGGTTTGGCATTCGCCCGAAGCAAGTCCCAGATCCTATCCTGCGGATAATTTTCCCGTAAAATATTCGGTGGACGGCAATACGGTGACGCTTACGCCCGATGAGGAAGATTTCTCACGCACCCAAAAGGAAATGGTAATAACGCTTTCGGAAGATTCTACGAGAGTTACGGTAGAGCACCGTATAACTAATACCGGTGCTTGGGATGTGGACCTTGCTGTTTGGGCACTTACCGTGTGTGCAAACGGCGGTTTGGAAGTAATACCCGAACCTGATAATTATCAGGCATTGCTTCCAAACAGAAGAGTGGCACTTTGGCCCTATTCTCATATGAATGATAAACGTGTTTATTGGGGCGATAAATTTATTACTCTTTCGTCCGACCCCTCCAACGAGAAGCCTTTTAAATTGGGTTTGGACAATCCTTGCGGTTGGGCGGGCATATTCAATAAGGGATGCTTGTTTATAAAGCGTTATCCTGTTGAACCCGAGGCTATCTATCCCGATTTCGGCGTTTCGTTTGAAACGTATATTTGCGATTATATGACCGAGTGTGAGACGCTTTCGCCTTTAATGAGACTTGCACCGGACGATATGGCGGTTCACGTTGAAGAATGGGAGCTTCATAGGGAAGAACGTCCCGCATATGACGATGAAGAAAAGTTGGATGAGATATTCAATAAATATATCTGAAAAAATTTGCACCTGTTTTCAGGTGCTTTTTTGTTCGGCAATGGGAAATAAAATACAGCGTTTTGGTTAACGCAAATCAACTTGTCATTTTATGTTAATGTGATAAGGGATAAATACAAAAAATCCGCCTGATTTAAGGCGGATATTGTATTTTATCTTACACCGTAGAGCAGTTCGCCGACGGAGGGGTAGGGCCAAATGTCGGAAGAAGTGATCATTTCAAGTTCATCTACGTATGAACGCAGATCGTTCATTAATGAGATTACGGTGTCCTTGCAGAAAAACGCACGCTTTACGTTTTCCTTAATATCTTTCAGTTCTTCCACCGATTCGCCCAATGCGTTAAGCGTTTTGTAGGCTTTTGCGCAGAGTGAAGAAATTTCGTAAGCATTGTTTTCTTCGTAAGTGCAGTCGATAGCATCCGAAAGACGTTTTTTATTAAGAGCACTTTCGGCAAGTTTTCCCGAATATGCACTTACAGCAGGTAAAATATCTTTGCTTGCCATATTGAACATAGTGCGTGCTTCGATATTTATCAGTTTATTGTAGTTGTCAAGCATTATCTCGCTGCGTGATTCCATTTCTTCACGGGAGAAAACCTTGTGACGGGTAAAGAGTTGAACGTTCTTTTCGTCAAGATAATGCACGATTGCTTCGGGGGTGGAGGGCAGATTGGAAAGACCTCTGCTTTCCGCTTCTTTTACCCAACTTTCGTCATATCCGTTGCCGTTAAATATAATGCGCTTATGCTTTTTAACGGTGTCGCGAATAAGTTCGTTAAGTTCGTTTTCAAAATTTTCCGCACTTTCGAGCCTGTCGGCAAACTGCCTTAAACTTTCGGCAACGGCGGTGTTTATTACAATATTGGAGTCCGAAACCGAGGCGGAAGAACCGAGCATACGGAATTCAAACTTGTTGCCCGTAAAAGCAAAGGGCGAAGTTCTGTTGCGGTCGGAAGTGTCTCGGGGGAAACGGGGCAAAACGTGCACGCCTACTTTTAACTGTTCTTTTTCTTTTGCATCGTAAGCGGTACCGCTTTCAATGGCATCAAGCACACCGTTTAATTCGTCGCCCAAGAACATTGAAACTATCGCAGGGGGAGCCTCGTTTGCACCCAAGCGGTGGTCGTTGCCTGCGGAGGCAACGGATATTCTCAACAGATCCTGATATTCGTCCACTGCCTTTATAACTGCACAGAGGAATAACAGAAACTGTGCATTTTCGTAAGGAGTTTTTCCGGGATCGAGCAAGTTGATACCCGTATCGGTGGAAATCGACCAGTTGTTATGCTTACCGCTTCCGTTTACGCCCTCAAAAGGCTTCTCGTGCAACAGACATACGAGCCCGTGTTCTCTTGCAATCTTTTGCATAAGTTCCATTGTAAGTTGGTTATGGTCTGCGGCGATGTTGGTGGTAGTGTATATAGGCGCAAGTTCGTGCTGTGCCGGAGCGGCCTCGTTATGTTCGGTCTTGGCAAGGACACCCAATTTCCACAGTTCTCTGTCAAGGTCTTTCATAAATTCGTGAACACGGGGTTTTATGGTGCCGAAATAATGGTCATCAAGTTCCTGACCCTTTGAGGGCATTGCGCCGAAAAGCGTTCTGCCTGTGTATATAAGGTCCTTGCGCTTGTCGAAAAGTTCTTTGGGTATTAAAAAATATTCCTGTTCGGGACCTACCGTGGTTCTTACGCCGTTGGCGGTACTGCCGAAAAGTTTAAGTACGCGCATTGCCTGCCTGTTTATGGCTTCCATTGAACGGAGTAAAGGCGTTTTTTTATCAAGAGCCTGTCCGCCATAGGAACAGAATGCCGTGGGAATGCACAGTACTCCGTCTTTAATAAATGCATAGGAAGTGGGGTCCCAAGCGGTGTATCCCCTTGCTTCAAAAGTGGCTCTCAGTCCGCCGGAGGGGAAACTTGAAGCATCCGGTTCGCCCTGAATAAGTTCTTTTCCCGAAAATTCCATTATAACTTTGCCGTTATCGGTGGGAGAAATAAAACTGTCGTGCTTTTCGGCGGTAATACCCGTCATAGGCTGAAACCAATGGGTAAAGTGAGTTGCGCCTTTTGATATGGCCCACTCTTTCATAGCACTTGCAACGGCATTGGCTATCTCCAAGTTGAGGTGATGACCGTGTTTTGCCGTCCATTGCAGTTTTTCGTAAACCTCGGCAGAGAGTTTTTGTTTCATAACTTCATCGTTAAAAACGTTTGATGCGAAAATTTCGGTAACAGAACTCATTGTATTCTCCGTAAATATAAATTTAACCTTAATTATAATGTGATATGGGCGGTTTGTCAAATTGATTTAAAATTTTGCCGTAAAAAAAGTCCGAGGTTCTCTTGCTTTGTGAGCCTCGGATAAAGATCTTATCAACCGATAACACCGCTTTTGCCGATGATATCAACTATTTCCTTTAATTTTTCGGGGGGATAAACAAGGGCAAAACGTACGTATCCCTCGCCGTGGGGACCGAAATAATGTCCCGGAGTGCAGATAACGCCCGTTTTTTCCACAAGGGCTTCCCAAAATTCTTCGCTTGTTTTATATTTTTCGGGAATGGGCGCCCAAACGAACATCGTACCCTCGGAATCGGGAACGTTCCAACCTATACTGCGCAAGCCTCCGCAAAGAGCATCGCGCCTTGCCTGATATTCAAGGCACTGCTTTTTAACTTTGTCAAGGTCGCTGTTAAGTGCGGCAACAGCCATTTTCTGTATCGGCTTGAACATACCGAAATCGTACTGACTGCGGATAAGTTTCAAACCGTCAACGATCTGCTTGTTGCCGATGCAAAAGGATATCCTTGCGCCGGTGGTGTTAAAGGATTTGGAGAGGGAGAAAAATTCAACGCCCACTTCTTCCGCACCGGGGATGGAAAGGAACGAAAAACCTTCCCGTCCGTCAAATATAATATCGCTGTAAGCATTGTCGTTTATTATGTAGAAGCCGTATTTTTTCGCATAGGAAATAAGTTCGATGTACATTTCCTTTGTGGCGGCGGCTCCGCAAGGGTTAGAGGGGTATGAAACGGTTATGAATTTTGCCTTTTTCAAAACTTCTTCGGGAATGTCACTGATTTTGGGCAAAAACCCGTTTTCCTTTACAAGGGGGTAATAGTATACGTCCGCTCCGCTTAAATAAGCACCTGCTTCGAAAACGGGATATCCGGGGTCGGGAAGAAGTACCGTGTCACCGGAATCGCACATAGCAAGTCCCAAATGGCAAATGCCGTCCTGTGAACCGTTAACGCTTGTAATCTTATCTTTCGTTATTTCCACGTTGTAGCGCCTTTTATAATAGGAACATACAGCTGTAAGCATTTCGTCTGAATCAATAAGTGAGTACTTGAAGTTATCGGCATCCTTTGATGCCTCGGCAAGGGCGGAAGCGATCTCTTTATCTATTTTGAAATCGGGAGTACCCACGAAAAGAGGGTATACCTCCCTGCCCTTGGCTTTAAGTTCGTTCTGCTTTATTGTAAGTGCGGCAAAAACGCCTGTTTTGTAATGATCGAGCCTTGAAGAAAGTTTATGCATAAAAAACCACCTGATGTAAATATTTATACATATTATACTCCTTTATTCCCAATAAGTCAAGTTTTATAGGATTAACGATTGTATAAATTTGCGTATAAAAAGATGTATAAAATATAAATTCGGCTTTTTTGAATACCTAAAAAAGTAAACCGCTTGACGGAGAAAGAAAAAGCGTATATAATATGCGAAAATGAAATTGAAAATCATTTTCAAATTTGCAAACGGAGCGCATTATATGGAAAAAAAGTACAATACCCGTCACGGTGAAAGCGTAAGTGCCACGGTTAAAAGTTTTAACGGTTTGCATTTTACGGCGGAGGAATTTCTTGTAAAAAGCCGTGAAAGAGGCGAAAATATGGGACTTTCCACTGTGTACAGGCAACTTGACAGACTTGTTAAAAACGGAAGTATCAGGCGTTTTGCTTCTTCCGCAGGGGAGAGTGCCTGCTATCAGGAAGTAAACGTAAACTGCGACCATTTTCACCTTAAATGCGTAAAATGCGGTAAACTCGAACATCTTTCCTGCAACGTACTTGCAAATATTTCACAGCACGTGACGGTTGAACACGGGTTTACGATAGATCCCTCGAAAACGGTTTTTTACGGTGTATGCAAGGAGTGCGGTGAAAATTGAAAAGAATACTGAGTATACTGTGTATTGCGTGCATCTTTTGCGGATGTGCACGGCAAAGCGGAAAAGAAGAAGACAGACCTGTAATAACCGCAACTCTTTTTCCCCAATACGATTTTTGCAGGCAGATAGTAGGTGACAGGGCGGAGGTTATTTTGTTGCTGCCTCCCGGAATGGAAAGCCATAATTACGAGCCGTCCGTTGCCGATATTAAAAAGATAGCCGAAAGTGACCTGTTTTTGTATACGGGGAACAGTATGGAGCCGTGGGCGGAGAGAATACTTGACGGACTTTCGGTTAAAGCGGTGGATCTGTCGGCGAATATTCAACTTTGCGAGCACGAACACGAGCACGAACACGGGCACGAACACGGGCAAGACCCTCATATTTGGACGGATCCCAACAATTGCATAACGGTTACGGAGGATATTTTAACTTCGCTTTGCGAAATTGACGGCGAAAACAGCGATTATTACAGGAAAAATGCGGAAGCGTACGTAAAAAAACTGAAAGACTTGGACAGCAAATTTAAGAGTATAAGTGACGGCGCGGGAAACAAAGTTATTGTTCACGGCGGACGTGCTTCTATGACGTATTTTGCCGACAGATACGGGTTTACGTTTGTTTCGGCAGTGGATTCCTGTTCGTCCTATTCCGAACCGAGTGCATCGAAGTTGACGTATATGATAAATTACGTAAAACAAAATAATATTTCGGCGGTGTTTTACGAAGAGATGACCGAGCCGAAATTCGCAAAGGTCATAAGCGAAGAAACGGGAGCGGAAATATTAATGCTTCACACTTGCCATAACCTGTCGAAAGATGAATTTGAACGGGGCGAGACTTATATTTCGCTTATGGAGAAAAATGCACAAAACTTAAAAAAGGCATTGGGGGTTGAATAGATGATTATAGGCGCTGAAAATATCACCGTTTCCTTGGGTGGACGGGAAATATTACAAGACGTTACTTTTCAGGCGGAAAAGGGCGATTATATATGCATCGTAGGTGAAAACGGAAGCGGAAAAAGCACTCTTATCAAAACTTTGCTTGGGCTTATAAAACCGCAAAAGGGGAAAATTACCGCAAATTCGGGCAGAGTGGGGTATTTGCCTCAGCAGAGCGGGATACAGACGGATTTTCCGGCATCAAGTGAGGAAGCGGTGCTTTCGGGATGCTTAAACGGTCTCGGCAAACGCCTTTTTTATTCAAAGGAAGATAAAAAGAAAACACGGGAGATAATGCAACTTCTCGGAATAGACGGAATACGGAAAAAACGTTTTTCGGATCTTTCGGGAGGACAAAAACAGCGAGTACTGCTTGCAAGGGCGGTATGCGCAAGTGAAAATCTTATATTGCTTGATGAACCCGTAACGGGACTTGACCCCATTGTTACGGAGGATCTGTACAAACTTATCTACGGCTTGAATAAAGAAAAAAACGTTACCGTAATAACCGTTTCCCATGACGTGCGCACAAGCGTTAAATATGCTTCGAAAATACTGCACTTGGAAAACGGAAAAATAAGATTTTACGGTACTTCACAGGAATATCTTAACAGTGAAATAGGCGTGCATTTTACGGGGAGGTGCTGTGAACATGTTTGAGTTTTTCACTTATTCATTTGTAATAAGAGCGTTTGTTGTGGGTATATTCGTGTCACTTGCATCTTCGCTTTTGGGTGTAACGCTTGTACTTAAAAAGTATTCGATGATAGGCGACGGTCTTTCCCACGTAGGCTTCGGTGCAATGACTGTGGCTCTTGCGCTGAACGTTGCGCCTATGACGGTGGCAGTACCGGTTATGATGATAGCCGCCTACCTGCTTTTGAGATTGCGTGAAAACAGCCGTATAAATTCCGATACGGCAATAGCCATAATATCGTCTTCATCCATTGCAGTGGGTATAACGGCGGCATCTCTCTCGGGCGGTATGAATACCGACGTTTACGGATATATGTTCGGCAGTATACTTACCGTATCAAAGTCCGATGCGTGTCTTGCGGTGATATTGGGCAGTGTTGTAACGGTTATATTCGTGCTGTTTTACAACCGCATCTTTGCAGTGACTTTCGATGAAAACTTTGCTTCGGCAACGGGGACGAAAACAGGCGCACTTAATATTATGCTTGCTATGCTCACTGCGGCGGTAATAGTAGTGGGTATGCGTGTTATGGGCACTATGCTTATTTCGGGACTTATAATTTTCCCTGCGGTTGGTGCAATGAAAATATTCGATTCGTTTAAAAAGGTTACCGTTGCGGCGGCGGTGATTTCGGTATGCGCATTTATTTGCGGAATGGTGGCAAGCTGTGCGTTTTCGTATATACCGGCAGGTGCGGGAATAGTGCTTGCAAATCTGCTTTTTTTATGCATAACGTCGGTTGTCGGGAAAATAAAGAATAAATAAAAAAGGCACGTTTCGTTTTAGCCGAGGTGCGATAACGAAGTATTTATGTAAGGTGGCGGTACAGCGAGAGC
>CAZBLS010000018.1:0-24282 GCA_964492705.1 uncultured Oscillospiraceae bacterium
ACCTTAAACTGCGTAAAGATATGCAAAACGAGCTTAAAAACATACAGCACAAAACGGGAATAACCTTTATTTACGTTACTCACGACCAAGAAGAAGCACTTTCAATGTCGGATACGGTAGTTGTTATGGCTGACGGAAAAATACAGCAGATAGGTACACCTACGGATATTTACAACGAGCCTAAAAATGCTTTCGTTGCCGACTTTATAGGAGAATCCAATATAGTTGACGGAGTTATGCTGGAAGACTATAAGGCTAAATTTTCCGGACACGTATTCGATTGCTTGGACAAGGGCTTTGCTTTAAACGAAGCGGTTGACGTGGTTGTACGTCCCGAAGACGTGGACGTTGTTCCTCTTGAAAAGGCAATGCTTTCGGGCGTCGTTACCGCCGTGACATTTAAGGGTGTACACTATGAGATAATAGTGGATATCGGCGGATTTAAGTGGATGATACAGACCACCGACTATGTGGGCGAAAATCAAAAAATAGGTCTTTATATTGAACCCGATGCAATTCATATAATGAAAAAATCGGAATATTCCAATATGTTCGGCGACTATTCTTCGTTCAGTGACGAACTTGAAAAAATGTCCGATGCCACGGAGGTCATAGAGGAATGAAAGGAAAAAATTCTTTTGTAAAACAGTTGGCTTCCTGTCCTTATTACGTGTGGGCGGCTCTGTTTATAATCGTTCCCATAATTTACGTGCTCTATTATGCTTTTACCGACAGCAATGGGAATTTTGCCGGATTTGACAATTTCTATATAATCGGTCACTATTCCTCAACATTTTCCCTTTCACTTATGCTTGCTTTAATAGCAACTACGGTATGCTTGCTTATAGGGTATCCTCTTGCCCTTGCCATATCCCGTACTAAGCCCGCCACGCAAAAGATACTTATAATGCTTGTTATGCTTCCGATGTGGATAAACTTTATTATCCGTACCGATTCCATAGCGATCTTGCTTGAAAAAAACGGTATAATCAACAGCATTTTAGGCGTATTCGGGTTAAAAGCCGACCTTATGAATACACGCTTTGCGGTTATCGTCGGTATGGTTTACGACTTTTTACCCTATATGATACTGCCCATATATTCGGTATTGACAAAACTTGACGTTAAACTTGTTGAGGCGGCAAAGGACCTCGGATGCAATTCCTTGCAGGCGACGCTGAAAGTAATTATGCCACTCAGTGTTTCGGGCGTGGTTTCGGGAATTACGATGGTTTTCGTGCCCTGTGTAAGCACGTTTTACATTTCCCAAAGGCTCGGCGGCGCAAATACGTATCTTATCGGCGATGCCATTGAAGCGCGTATGCTTTCCATTTCAGCCGATTACAACAAGGGCGCAACGCTTTCGCTTGTGCTTATGCTTTTAATAGTGATTTCAACGCTTATTATGAATCACTATACCGATAAAGACGACAGTAGCGGAGGACCGGTAATATGAAAAAGAATATTTACCTTATAATCTGTTTCGTTTTGCTGTATGCGCCTATTGCCATACTTATTTTCTTTTCCTTTAACTCACTTGAAAGTACGGGCGTGTTCGGCGGATTTTCTCTTAAATGGTACGAGGCGGTGCTTAATAACGCAAATGCGAAAAGCGCACTGATAAATTCGCTTATAATTGCGGTAACGTCGTCGCTTGTGTCCACCGTAATAGGCACGTTTGCCGCACTTGGCATAAGTAAAATCAAAAACAGGTTTTTCAAAAGCAGTGTTATGACGGTAACCAATATTCCTATGGTAAACCCCGAGATAGTTACTGCCGTTTCAATGGCGTTTCTGTTTATGGCAACGCTTACGTCCTTTAATTTTATCAAAAGCGACGATACTATGGATATGATAAGTTTGCTTATTGCGCATATAACCTTTTGTTTGCCCTACGTTATACTTTCCGTATTGCCCAAAATAAAGCAAATGGATAAATCGCAAACGGAAGCGGCGCTTGACTTGGGTTGCAGACCCGTGCAGGCATTTTTTAAGGTGGAACTTCCTCAACTTATGCCGGGAATTTTTACGGGTATGATTATGGCGTTTACGATGTCTTTTGACGATTTTGTAATAAGTTACTTCGTGCGTCCCAAATCCACCGTGCAAACGTTGCCGTTGCTTATTTATTCTATGACGGGTAAGGGCACGGTCACACCGGATATGTATGCACTTTCCACGTTTATGATAATTGCCATTTTTCTGTTGCTTGTGCTTTCCAACCTTGCTTCTTCAAGGGAAGAAATAAAAATGCGCAGGGAACAGAGAAAACTCAAAAAAAAGCAGGAGGCGTTAAAATGAAAAAAATTGCGGCGCTTTTGCTTACGGTGGCGGTACTGTTCTGTTTTGCGGGCTGTGAAAGCGAGAAAACGGGCGAAGAAACAGTGCTTAACGTGTTTAACTGGGGCGAATATATTTCCGACGGCGAGGGTTCTTGGGAATACACCGATGAAAACGGCAATGTTACGGAAATACCTTACATGGACGTAAACAGTGCTTTTGAAGAGTATTATGCAAGCAAGTATCCCAATAAAAAAGTAAGGGTAAACTACACCACATATGCTTCAAACGAAGAAATGTACGCCAAAATGACCACATCGGATGCGTCCTTTGATGTGATAATTCCCTCGGACTATCTTATTCCAAAACTTATTAACGAGGGGCTAATCCGTCCCCTTAACCTTGAAAACATACCCAATTACTCGGGAATAGGCGAAGAATATATTGCAAAAGACGTTTCGTATATAGAACAAAACGGCGAAAAAGTATATTATTCGGCAACGTATACTTTCTGCAAAGTGGGGATAATATACAATAAAACTTTGCTTGAAAAGGCTATTGACGGATTTTCTCGGGAAGAGTTTGAAAAAGAGGGCTGGGGCGTGCTTTGGAACGAAAAATACGAGGATTTAGGCGTGCTCCAATTTAACAATTCACGGGATGCGTTTGCGACGGCGCAGTTCAAGCTTATGCAGGAAGATGGCTATGAGGGTACGGAAAGTTACATAAATGCATCGGTAAGCGACCGCAAGGAGATATATGACCGTTCCCTTGAAATGCTTAAAAAACAGCAACCCATAATCCAAAAATACGTAATGGACGAAGTTTTCAATAAAATGGAAACAGGCAATGCCTGTATTGCTCCCTACTACGCAGGCGATTATTTTACAATGGTAAACAACTGTGAAGATTACGAACTTTGTATGTTCTATCCCCAAGAGGGTACCAATTCCTTTTTGGATGCTATGTGCGTGCCCACAAGTTCGAAAAATCCGGATGTGGCGGAAGAGTACATAAACTTTATGCTTTCAACCGACGAAGACCCCACAAAGAATATTTCGGCGATAAATTCGGAGTATATTTGCTACGGAAGTCCCATAGTTGCGGTACAGCAAGACCCTGCTTACAGGTATTTTATCGAAAACGAACTTAATGAAAACGCATATGACCTGCTTTACGGCGAAGGTGTATTCAATTTCGCAAAAGAGGGATTTATCTGCCTTGACGATGAAACGCAAAATTACCTGAATGAATGTTGGGATTCTCTTAAAATTCAGGATGAGGGCAACGGCATAGTACTGCCCGTAATATGCGCACTGATAATTTTAACCGTGGCGGTAATGTTGATATCTTCCGCAGTTACTAAAAAACGCCGTGCCGTTTATTGGGACTGATATGAGAACGCAACAGTTGGATTTCAGGCTTACCTGCGCATTTACGGGGCATAGGAATATTTCGGAAAAAGACAGGAAAATGCTTGAAGAAAAGTTGGATATTTTACTTCCCGAACTTGTCCAAAAGGGCGTTGAGCGGTTTATATGCGGAGGCGCTCTCGGCTTTGACACTTTGGCGGCGAAGGCGGTTTTGAGGTTAAAGGAAAAGCACAACGTATTTTTTGAACTTGCGTTGCCGTGTAAAGACCAAACTTTAAAGTGGAATGAAAAGCAAAAAGCGGAATACAACCGAATTAAAGAACGTGCGGACAGAGTGAACGTGCTGTTTGATAAGTACGTTACGGGCTGTATGCAGTACAGAGATGCGTTTATGGTGGATAATTCCGATGTTTTGGTATCCTACTACCGAGGAAGACCGGGAGGTACGCAATATACGTATCTCTATGCCGAAAACCGAGGGCTTAAAATCATAAAACTGTAAAAAAAGAGGTTTGCTTCAAAGTTGAGGCAAACCTCTTTGCTGTTTTTTATAACAAAATATACTCTTTGGCAATAACGGAAATATACGGATAATACGGGCATTTCGGCGGATATGAAAATTTGTGCATTATTAGGTGCGGTTGCGTGCAAATTGTTTTCTTCGGAATTTTCGCAATACGTATTTTAACGTTCCGTGTATGCGTACCACGCAAGGAGTGCGGGAATTTCAAGGTTTTTGTTTACCGCTGTTTTTATGTCCGAAAGTGACAGCGGTGCTGAACCCGAACCTGTTTCAATAGTAAATCCCGGTTTTTTATAATCTTTCATAAACCAATCTTTAAGCCCCAAATAAGCGTAATCGTATTCGCTTTTTTGAGTGTCTTCCACAAGGCGGTAGCCGTTAAGAGATTTCATTGCATTTGCCATTTCACGGCATTTTTCCTTAAATTCGCCTGTGGCGTAAAATCCCCAATAAATAATCTGTCCGCAGGAGTGGTAAGATGTCACCGATGCAAAATCGCCGTTTCTTATAAAATCGGCAATAAGTTTGCCCTCTTTTGAATAAAAGTCACCGCCGTAGTTTTCGCTCATAGGTCGGCTTTCCTGTGTGGCGGATTTTTTACCTATGCCGTAATCGCGGTTAAGGTCGTATCCGAGACCGTTGGCTTTCCACTTTGTGTAACTGCCGGAAGAAAGAAATTTCTTTTTAACAGAACGGGAACAGATATCCTGTACGGTCTGCTTATACTCCTCGGGAACGGATGCAAGACCGTTAAGCGAAATTTCCACACCGTCGGGATTGTGCATAGGCACGATCCATATGCTTACCGAGGAGAGAAGCGTTTCGTAGGAAATGCCACTGTAAGAACGGGTTGACATCTCTTTACAGTAGGTTTCAACGGTTTTCATAATAATTGCGGAGTTTGCATATTCCCGTGCGTGGGAAGAAGCGACGATTAAAATTCTTTTTTCGCTGTTCTTGTTGCCCATTACAAGAATGGGAATTTCTCTGCCGAATTCGGTTGTGCCGAGCGAAGAACGGGTAAGATACGAGGGGTATTTTTCGGTAAGCATTTCCACATCGGACATAAGTTCGTAGTAACCGTACTTGTCTGAAAGCGTAACCGTGCCGTCCTTTTCAATGGGGCGCAGATTGGTGTTGACCTGCTGGGTGGGGCGAGCGGTGGGCACACTTGTAGGTGCACTTGTAGGTGCTATCACGGGCACACTTGAGGGTGTGATTGTGGGAAGATCGGTTACGGTTTCGGCGGTTACCGAGGGGGTAGGTAAACTCAGTGTAGGCGTCGGGAAAAATGAAACCGAGGGCGTGGGGGAAGCATCGGAGCATCCCGATAAAAAAACTGTAAGCATTATAAAAAATACGGATAAGGATTTTTTCATATTAAGTATTCCCAAAGCAAAAATTTTATATATTGTACCATAAAGAACAACTGTCGGCAATGGGAATATTTTGCCTTATTATAATATGTCCGTAATGCGAAAAAAGTCTTTTACATAAATTATCCCCGAAAAACATATTTTTTAAGGGTGATATTCAATGAAAAATCTTTTGAGGGCAACGGTAAGCGTAATTATGATTTTTGCGGTGATAACCGTACCTAAAACGCTGTACGGATATCTTACGAAAGATGCGATTACGGAAGAAATATACCGCCGAAGAGAATCGTATTTTTACGGCGTTATAGAACTTTGGCAGGTGGATTGCTTTGAGGGCGGAACGGGAAGCAGGGCAAATTGGCTTAAAAGCATAACTGGCGGATTTGAAAAAAAGCACAACGGCGTTTACGTCAATGTGGAGAAAGTTACGCCGAATATAGCAAAGCAACTCATTCTTTCGGGGAAAAAACCGGATATAATATCTTTCGGCAACGGACTTGATTTGAAAACGGAAGATTTTATAAAGTTGAACGGTGACAGAACGGGACTGCTTGAAAGCGTACAGGAAGTTTCTTTTGATGAAGCAGTGCCTTGGTGTATGGGAGCGTATGTTGTTTTGGGGGATGGTGACAGAGAGTTTTGGGGACTTGACGGTAAAAAGACAACGGGGAAAAAAGGTGAAAAGACGGTGTATTCCGTGGCGCTTGCAATGCAGAACGGGTATTTTGCGGAAAGTGCACTTAAAAGTTTTGCCGAAAATTCTTTTGAAAAGGAATATGCGCTTATTACGGGCACGGGTGCGGAAATGTTCGAAGCGTACAATTATTCTCTTAAAGCCAATAGAATGCTCGGCACACAACGGGATATCTACCGTAGGTTTTCAGCCGAAAAAAGGGAAAAGGCACGTCAGGGTGAGGTAACGTATATAGATACTTACTGCGATCTTTTTCAGTATATAGGCATACTTAACTGCTCAAACGAAAAGAAAAACGATGTTATGCAATCGTTTATAGAATATCTTTTAGGGGAAAAAGTGCAATCGCAAATAGGTAAAATAGGAATGTTTCCCGTTAGGGGAGATGTAACTCCCGAGTATGCGTGCGGTGATATGACAGAACTTTGGGAAAAGATAAAGAACACGGATTTTAAAAGCGAAACCCATATTTTCGGGTAAAAAAATTACGTTTAATATAGCCGAAACTTGACGAGCCGTGCGTAATATGATATAATCAAACAGAATATATATTATGGGGGATATTATGTCCGTTTCCGAATTAAAAGATTATTTTACCCGAGAGGGTATTGAATTTATACTTGATGCGCCGATGGATAAATACACTACGCTTAAAATCGGCGGAAAGGCAGACTGTTTGGTTTTGCCGAAAAGTACGGAGGAACTTAAAAAAGTTATTTCAAGCGCAAAAAACGAAGAGATACGGTTTGTAGGCAACGGCTCAAATTTGCTTGTTTCCGACAGCGGAATAAGAGGAATTACGGTAAAACTCGGGTGCAATATGTCAGCGGTTAGTGTGGACGGGTGCGAAATTACGGCTCAAAGCGGTATCAGCCTTGCACGGCTTGCAAGCGTTGCGAGCGAAAACTCACTTACGGGTTTTGAGTTCGCGGCGGGAATACCGGGGACGCTTGGCGGAGGAATTGTAATGAACGCAGGAGCATATAAGGGCGAACTTAAAGACGTGGTTACAAGTGTTACTGCGCTTTTACCCGACGGCACGGTAAAAGTTTTTCAAAAAGACGAACTTGATTTTTCATACCGCCACAGCGTGTTTACCGGTAGCGAAATGCTTGTGCTTGAAGCAAAAATATTGCTTCAAAAAGGCGATAGGGACGAAATAAACGGTAAAATAAACGAACTTGCCCTCAAACGCAGGACAACACAGCCTCTTGAATATCCGAGCGCAGGCAGTGCGTTCAAACGTCCTCAAAACGGCTTTGCCGCCGCAATGATAGATTCCTGCGGACTTAAAGGTCTTACGGTCGGCGGTGCACAGGTATCTGAAAAACACGCGGGATTTGTAATAAACAGGGGCGGTGCCACGGCAAAGGATATGGTACAGTTGCTCAAAAAAGTGCAAAAAGAAGTTTACGAAAAATGCGGAACGCTTTTGGAACCCGAAATAGTTTTCGTAGGCGAATTTTAACATACAAAATCAGTGAACGAATAAGGCATAAAAGAGAAGAGAAAAAATGAAGTTTATAATAGTCACGGGGCTTTCGGGAGCAGGTAAAACTACTGCACTTAAAATGCTTGAAAATATGGGGTTTTTCTGCGTGGACAACCTGCCGGGAAGTCTGCTCACGAAGTTTGCCGAACTCTGCTTTCAGGAAAACAGCGAATTTACGAAAGTTGCCGTGGGCATTGATGCACGGGGAAGACAGTTCTTTTCGGAACTTGAAGAAACGCTTGACCGATTGGAGGGCGCAAATGCGCAGATCGACATTATTTTTATGTCCTGCGACAGGGAAGAACTTGTAAAGAGGTATAATTTTACCCGTCACGTACATCCGCTTGCACAGGAGGGCACGATACTCGAATGTATCGAAAAAGAAATCGAAATAATGCAGAGTATCAAGGAGAGGGCGACTTATCTTATCGATACCACTTCTATGAACTCAAAGGGCATAAAACTTGCTTTGGACAAACTTTACGGAGGGAAAGACGGCGACGGAGTGCGAGTGTACGTTTCGTCATTCGGCTTTAAAAGGGGAGTGCCTTTGGATGCGGATTTTATATTCGATGCACGTTTCCTGCCCAATCCTTACAATGTGGATCAGTTACGCTCCCACTGCGGATTGGAGGACTGCGTAAAGGATTATCTCTTTTCTTTTGAAGAGTTTAAAAAGACGGCGGATATGATAAGCGAACAGTTAAAATATATAATTCCCCAATATTCCCTTTCGGGAAAAAAAGAACTTTCGTACTTTATAGGCTGTACGGGCGGATTTCACCGTTCGGTTGCCCTTGCGGACGAAGTTACGAAAAAACTTAAAGAGAGCGGTTTTGGTGTTGTGTGCGAACACAGAGATATGAATGCCGAGGGTGAAAAATGGAAAAATCCTACTCAACGCTGACAAGGCAGGAACTTGTAAAAGTAAAACCCGGCGGAAGAGGACAGGCTATGGCGGAACTTTCCGCAACGGTACTTTCGGCAGGAAATATCCATTTCGGCAGAGATAGGTTTTTTCTTGAAGTTTTAAGTGAAAACGAAGAGGTTGCGGTAAGAGTTGCTTTTTTACTGCGTACGCTCTACGGTACGTCTTCGGAAATACGGGCAGTTGAAAAAAATCAGCCCAAAAAACATACCTGCTATTCGGTGGACATAATGCCCTCTCGGGAAGAGGGACAGTTGCTGTTCGATATGGGTCTGCTTTCGGGCACAAAGGACGATTACGCCTTTGCACAGATAAAAGAAGAAGTTTTCGGCGAATATTTCGATGCCGTACTTCGCGGTGCATTCTTGGGGTGCGGTATACTCAGCGATCCCAATCGGGAATACAGGTTGGAATTTGTGCTTTCAAACGATGTTTTGACACAGATAATTCTGTCGGGACTTGAAAATATGGGCATAAGCGCAAAATGCGTTCAGCGTAACGAGCGCAACGTGGTTTATATTAAGCGGATAGAAAATATTTCCGACGTGCTGATATTTATCGGTGCAAGCGGTGTTATGATGGAAATGGAAAACGTACGGGTGTTTAAGGAAGTGAAAAATTCCCTAAACCGCACGGGAAACTGCTTTGTGGGGAATATGGGCAAAACCATTTCCGCATCACGCAGGCAGGAAGAAGATATAAGAACGCTTTTTGAGAGAAAAGTGACACTGTCTTCGGCACTTAAAGAAGCGGCAGAACTCAGGCTTAACAATCCCGATGCATCGTTGCAGGAACTTGCCGATATGAGCGGAATATCAAAATCCGCACTGAATAAAAGATTTATAAAAATAAGAGAATTGAGGGAAGAAACGGAATAATGGGATTTGTGCATCTCCATACTCATACCGAATACAGTTTGCTTGACGGTGCGTCGAGAATCGACGAACTTGTTTCGGCGTGCAAAAATGCGGGGATGGATTCTCTTGCGATAACCGACCACGGTGTTATGTACGGCGCCGTGGAATTTTATAAATCCTGCAAAAAGTACGGCGTAAAGCCAATAATCGGGTGTGAAGTTTACGTTGCGCCGAGGAGCAGATTCAATAAAGAGGGCAGGGCGGACAAAGAGTATGCCCACCTTGTTTTGCTTGTAAAAAACGAAAAGGGCTACGGAAATCTTATAAAATTGGTTTCCGCTGGCTTTACCGAGGGTTATTACTATAAACCCCGTATAGATTACGATCTGTTGGAAGAATATTCCGAGGGACTTGTATGCCTTTCGGCGTGCCTTGCAGGCGATATTCCCCAATATTTGCTTTCGGGCAATTATGAGGGAGCGACGGAACTTGCAAAAAGACTTGCAAAAATGTTCCCCGACGATTTTTATATTGAATTACAGGATCACGGCATAAGGGAGCAGAGGGAAATTCTTCCCAAACTTATAAAACTTGCAAGGGAACTTGAACTTCCCTTGGTCGCCACAAACGATATCCATTACGTAAACAAAGAAGATGCGCAGATGCATGACGTTCTATTGTGCATACAAACGGGAAAAACTCTTGACGACCCCGACAGAATGCGATTTCAAACGGATGAGTTTTATTTAAAGACCGAGGAGGAAATGCGCAAGGTATTCCCCAATATTGAAGAAGCAATCGCCAATACCGAGATCGTTGCCGAAAAATGCAATTTCGACTTTGAGTTCGGTAATATTCACATCCCCTATTACGAAGTTCCCGACGGGCTTACTGCGGATGAATATTTGCATAAGTTGGGCATTGAGGGACTGCAAAAGAAGTACGGTACCGTAACAGACGAGATAAGCGAGCGGTTTGAGTACGAATACAATATGATAAAACGTATGGGATATGTGGAATACTATCTTATAGTGTGGGATTATATCAATTTTGCACGCAGCGCCGACATAGTTGTCGGACCGGGCAGAGGAAGCGGTGCAGGCAGTTTGGTTGCCTATGCAATAGGAATAACCAATATCGATCCATTAAAGTATAACCTGCTTTTTGAACGCTTTTTGAATCCCGAACGTGTAAGTATGCCAGACTTTGACGTGGACTTTTGCTTTGAACGCAGGGGCGAAGTTATCGAATACGTAAAACGCCGTTACGGAGCAGACCACGTGGCGCAGATAGTGACTTTCGGTACGATGAAAGCACGGGCGGTAATAAGGGACGTAGGCAGAGTGCTTAATATGCCCTATGCGGACGTGGACAGAATAGCAAAGATGATACCGAGGGAACTTGATATCACCGTTGACCGTGCTCTTGAAATAAACCCCGAACTCCGTGAAGCCTGTGAGGACGAAAACGTTAAAAAACTTATCGGTTTTGCAAAAAAACTCGAAGGTTTGCCCCGAAATTCTTCCACCCACGCAGCAGGTGTGGTAATATCGAAAAATCCCGTGGATACTTACGTTCCCCTTTGTGTAAACGGCGAAATGGTCGCAACGCAATACGTGGCAAAGTATCTTGAACAGTTGGGACTGTTGAAGATGGACTTCCTCGGACTCAGGACACTTACCGTCATACGGGATACGTTGGAATTTGTAAAAAGCGCAAAGGGTGTTAAACCCGATCTTCAATCTTTGTCATTTGACGATGAAAACGTATATGCGATGATAGGTGCAGGTGACTGCGACGGTGTATTCCAACTTGAAAGCAACGGTATGCGTTCCTTTATGAAAGAACTTAAACCCACTTGCTTTGAAGATATCGTGGCAGGTATCGCACTGTACCGTCCCGGACCTATGGACAGTATTCCCAAATATATTTACGGCAAGGCAAATCCCGATAAAGTTGAATATCAGCATCCCGTTATGCGTAAAACGTTGGAAGTTACCTACGGCTGTATGGTATATCAGGAACAGGTTATGCAAATTGTACGTGACGTGGCAGGATATTCCTTGGGCAGAAGCGATATTATGCGCCGTGCTATGGGTAAAAAAGATAAAAAAACAATGGAGACCGAACGTGAGGTTTTCATTCACGGCTTGGAAGAAAACGGAGAGATTACGGTAGAGGGTGCTGTGCGCAGAGGTATAGACGAATCTACCGCAGAAGCAATCTTCGATAAAATTGCCGTGTTTGCACAGTATGCGTTTAATAAATCTCACGCTGCCGCATATGCGGTGGTGGCATATCAGACCGCTTACTTAAAATACTATTATCCCATAGAATTTATGGCGGCAATGCTCAACAGCCTTTTGGGCGATGAGACGAAGACCGCCAAGTATATAGGTTACTTGCGTGAACACGGCGTGGAAGTTCTTCCGCCGGACGTAAACGAGAGCCTTTCGGGATTTTCTCCCGTAAAGAATAAAAAAGCCGTAAGGTTTGGGCTGAGTGCAGTTAAAAATGTAGGTATCTCCGGTGTAAATTCCATTGTTGCCGAAAGGGAAAAGAACGGCAAATTCCTCTCTCTTGACGATTTTGCCACCCGTACCGCCACAATGGGCGATGTTAACAAACGTATGACCGAAAGCCTTATTAAAGCAGGTGCATTTGATTTTTGCGGATATTCGCGCAGAAGTTTGCTTGAATGTTTTGAAACCGTACTTGACGGTGCGGCGGAGAGAAGCAAAAACACCGTGACGGGACAGTTTTCGCTGTTCGATAACGATAATGCACTCAGTTCGTCTGTGGGCACGGTCATAAGGGAAAGAGGGGAATATCCCCGTCTGCGCTTCTTGGCAATGGAAAAGGAAATGCTCGGTATATACCTCAGCGGTCATCCTCTTGAAAAGTACCGTATGGGCGCCAAAAATGCAGGCTTTGACCTTTCGGTGATCTCCACCGAAACCGACGAAAACGGCGATGATGTGATTTCCGATGAACTCGGCGAACTTGACAATAAAGAAGTAAAACTTGTGGGCATAATCACTTCCGTAAGAAAAAAAGCCACAAAAAGCGGTTCTATGATGGCATTCTTGACGGTGGAAGACCTGTATTCGGAAATAAACTGTTTGGTATTTCCTCAAACGTTGCAAAAGTTTTCGCAGTATATATATGACGATGCCATTGTGCTTTTAACGGGCAAGTTAAGCGTTCGTGACGAAGAAAGCCCCACGTTGCTCGTAAACGGAATTTATCCTGCAAGCGAGGACTTTGACGGCAGTGAGATATTTATCAGGATAAACGGTTCAAATGAAGGAAAATTAGGCGAACTTAAAGATATTATAGAAAAAAATGCCGGCGGAGATAAAGTGATACTTTATTACGAAAACCGCAGAGCCAAACAGGAACTTAACAGCAAAATTGCGTTTGACGGCACGGTTGAAGAGCAACTGAACGGGCTTTTCGGTGCGGAAAACGTAAAAAAAGTAAAAAAATAAAGGGAAAAAGCGGACAAAAAGACAAACTTATGGTATAATCACAAACGTGAGTTTTTGTAATTATTTACAACGGGAGTGTGTATAGATATGGAAAAAAGAAGAATAGCGATACTTACAAGCGGCGGAGATGCGCCGGGTATGAATGCATGCATAAGGTCGGTGGTGCGTTCCGGTATTTACAACGGCTTTGAAATGGTAGGTGTTGTAAGAGGTTACAACGGTCTTATTACCGATGAGATGATACCTATGGATAACAGATCCGTAGGTAATATCATAAACAGAGGCGGTACGATTTTGCGTACTGCACGCTGTCTTGAATTTGTTACCGAAGAGGGTCAGCAAAAGGCACTTGAAAATATAAAAAAGAACAATATTTGCGGTGTAGTCGTAATCGGCGGTGACGGTTCGTTTAAAGGATGCCGTGCCCTTACTGCATTGGGCGTACCTGCAATAGGTATTCCCGGTACTATTGATAACGACTTGGCTTATACCGATTTTACTCTCGGTTTCGATACGGCTGTAAATACCGTGCTTGATGCCATAACCAAAATAAGGGACACTATGGCAAGCCACGACAGGGTTAGTATAATCGAAGTTATGGGTAACAGGTGCGGAGATATCGCCCTTTACGCAGGTATCTGCGGAGGTGCGGAATACATTATCGTACCCGAACTTTCGTGGAGTTTTGAAGAACTTTGCGATAAGTTGGAGACAGGCAAAAATGCAGGTAAGACTTCAAGTATAGTCGTAGTTGCGGAGGGTGCCGCAAAAGGTGCATCCTTGTCGGAAGAAATCAAAAAACGCACTACTATGGATACCCGTACAACGGTTTTGGGTTATATTCAGCGCGGAGGTTCACCCAGTGCTTCCGACGTGCTTCTTGCATCCCGTTTCGGCAATTACGCAATCGACCTTATCACAAAAGGTATCGGCGGACGTTGCGTAGGTATAAAAGATAACAAACTTTTCGATATGGATATTACCGAGGCTTGCGCTATGAAAAAGACGGTGCGCAAAGACCTTTACGATATTGCACAGATACTTTCCAAATAGGTGAAATTATGAAACTTATAATAGATGCTTTCGGCGGAGACAATGCACCCGTTGAAATTATTAAAGGTACCGTTGACAGTTTAAATGCTCACGGTGACGTTTCGGTCATTTTTACCGGTGACGAAAATTCAATAAAGGCGGAACTTGCGAAGTATACCTATCCAACGGATAGGGTGGAGATATTTCACGCTCCCGAGACCGTACAGATGCAGGATCATCCCGTTGAAGCCGTGCGCAAAAAGAAAAACTCTTCCCTTGTTGCCGGACTTACGCTTCTTAAAGAAAAAAAAGGAGATGCTTTTATTTCCTGCGGTTCAACCGGTGCTATCCTTGCGGGAGCAACGCTTTTGGTAGGCAGAATAAAGGGTGTACAGCGCCCTGCACTTGCCCCCGTTCTTCCGAATAAGAATAACGGAGTGTTACTTATTGACAGCGGTGCCAATATGGATTGCAGACCCTCGGTGCTTGCGCAGTTTGCCGTTATGGGAAGCATCTATATGGAAAAAGTTATCGGTATTGACAGCCCCAAAGTAGGTCTTGCCAATGTGGGTACGGAAGATACCAAGGGCAATGAAGTCACAAAGGAAGCATATGCGCTTATAAAGGAGCAAAACAAAGTCAATTTTGTGGGCAATGCCGAGGGCAGAGACCTTATTGACAGAGTTGACGTTATGGTTGCCGATGGGTTTACGGGCAATCTTATGCTTAAAAGTATGGAAGGCTTCGGCTCCTATATTATGGAGATAATGAAAACTTCGTTTACCGCAACGCTGAGGACTAAAATAGGTTCGCTGTTGCTTATGCCCGCACTTAAAAAACTTAAAAAGTCGCTTGATTACAATGCTCACGGCGGCGCACCTTTCTTGGGCGTTGACGGCATAGTAATAAAGGGACACGGCTCCAATAAAGCCAAGGGAATGACTTCCACGGTGGAGCAGGCAATAAAAATGGTTCAGGCGGACGTGGTAGGTGTTATCAAAGAAAATATCGCAACCTTGTCCGATAATGAATAAATGTTTTTATAATTTATTTTTTTGGAGGAAGAAACAGTGTTTGAAGAGATCAAAGAGAAGATTGCGGATATGCTTAACGTAAGCCCTGCGGAAGTTAATGCGGAAAGCAATCTTATCACAGACCTTAAAGCGGATTCAATGGATATCGCCACGTTGCTTTTTGAAGTTGAAGAGCAGTACGGCATCGAGATTGATGAGGACGATTTGGAATCCCTTAAAACCGTGGGCGACATAGTAGCCTACATTGAAAAAAAGAAAGACTAAAAGGGGGAAATGCACAGGCGAAAGCAAACGCCTGTGCTTTGTCCGATTTTATGAGCATTTTAGAAGAGAACATAAATTACACTTTTAAGAACGGCGAATATTTGAACCTTGCGCTCACCCACTGTTCCTATGCAGCCGAGCACGGCGGAAAGCATAATCAGCGGTTGGAGTTTTTGGGCGATGCGGTTCTTGAACACGTGATAAGTAAATATATATATAACCGCTTTCCCGAATATGACGAGGGAAAGATGACAAGATTGAGGGCTTCGGTGGTTTCGGAAGAACCCCTTGCGCTTTCAGCCGAAAAGATAAACTTGCAGGATTTTGTTAAGTTGGGAGCAGGGGAAAAAATGAGCGGAGGAAACCGCAAACCCAGCGTACTTTCCGATACTCTCGAATCGCTTTTTGCGGCAGTGTACCTTGACGGAGGTTTCGAAAGTGCCGAAAAGGTCATACTTCACTGTTTAAGTGAAGTTCTTGCTGACCCGAAAGAACGCCCCTCGGACTATAAAACCGCATTGCAGGAAGTGCTTTTTGCCGGAGGAACGGTGCAAATGGAGTATAGGATAATTTCCCAAGAGGGACTCCCTCACGATTCCGTTTTTACTGCGGAAGTGCTCTGTAACGGCAAGGTTTTGGGCAAAGGCTGCGGTAAAAGCAAAAAAAGAGCCGAACAGGCGGCGGCAAAATATGCGCTTGAAAAGTTGACAAACTGATTTTTTGGAGGAAATATGTTTCTTAAAAGGTTGGAGGTATACGGATTTAAATCCTTTGCCGAAAAACTTGACCTTAGTTTTTCAAACGGAATAACCGCTATCGTAGGTCCTAACGGAAGCGGAAAAAGTAACGTAAGCGATGCGGTGCGTTGGGTGCTTGGCGAACAGAGCGCAAAGCAACTTAGGGGCGCAAATATGGCAGACGTTATTTTCAAGGGCACGGATAAGAGAAAGCCCCTGTCGTACTGCGAGGTCTCTCTTGTGTTCGACAATACCGACAAAGGGCTTGATATAGAGTATTCCGAGGTGGTAATAACAAGAAGGCTGTACAGGAGCGGTGAAAGTGAGTACTATATCAACCGCAACGGTTGCAGGCTTAAAGATATAGTTACGCTTTTTCAAGATACGGGTATCGGTAAAGAGGGATATTCTATCGTCGGACAGGGAAAAATAGAAAATATCCTTTCGGTAAAACAGGAAGAACGCCGTTCGGTATTCGAAGAGGCGGCAGGTATAGTCAAATATAAGACACGCAAGGCGGAATCCGAACGCAAACTTGAACATACAAGCGAAAATCTTATTCGCATAAACGATATAATCGACACTCTCGAAGAACGTGTGGAACCTCTTGCCCAACAGGCGGAAACCGCCAAAGCATATTTGGGTTTAAGGGAAAATCTGCGCAGTATTGAGGTAAACTATTATCTTGTGCAAAACGAACTTGCCGAGCAAAAACGCAAGCAGTATAATGATCTGCTTGAAGATATCGACAGGGAAAGAAACGAAAAAACTTTACTTGCGGAGAAAATTTCGGAAGAAAATGCTTTAAAAGAAGAGGAACTCCGCAAAAAAGAGGAAGTTTTACAGCAAATAAGGGATAATAAACTTGAAACCACTGCCGAAAGCGAAAATATTTCGGGGCAGAAAAGGGTGCTTGACGAACGTATTTTAAATGCGACGGAGCAACTTGAAAGGGTAAAAAAAGAGACGGAAAGTACACGTGAGCGCAGACAGTCGCTTTCGGATGCGATGAACGGCGACAGCAGTGCGGAAGAACGCAAGCAGGCGGATATTTCCGCAAAAAAAGCGGAGATAGAAGCACTTGAAGAAAACGTTCGCAAAAGAGACGTTCTTCTTGAAGAAGAAAATGCTCAACTTGAAAAGTTGAAAGCGGAAATGATGGACAATATCAACCGCCTTTCCGACGTAAAATCCAATATTTCCCGACTTAACGCAATGCGTACAAATGTTGAGAGCAGACGGGAAAAAATCAATATTGCAAAAGAGCAGATTCGGTTGCAAAAAAATGCCGTTTCCGAGGCGCTTAAAGAGCAGTCGGGAGAAACGGAAAAGTTTAACAAAGAGCAGGAAGAATTAAATGAAAAACTTAAAAATGCCTGCGAGAGAGAAGAAAAATTAAAAAGGAAAAACGGTGAGTTAAGCGAACTTTTGCGCAGCGCGCAAAGCGACATTAACGCATCGCTTTCAAAACTTAAAGTTTTGCAGGACCTTAAACGGGATTTTGAGGGATATAACTATTCGGTAAAAAAACTCCTTTCAAGGAACGACGAAAATCTGCAAAAACATATATGCGGTGTTTTGGCACAACTTATTTCCGTGCCTGAAAAATTCGAGGTTGCGATTGAATCGGCACTCGGCAGTGCTATGCAAAATATAGTAACGCCCACCGAGGAAGACGCAAAATTCTTAATAGATTTTTTGCGTAAAAACGATTTCGGACGGGCAACTTTCTTGCCTGTTTCCGTAATAAGAGGGCGCACGGCGGATGAAAAGGATAAACTTAACGTGCAAGGGTGCTTCGGTATTGCCAGTGACCTTGTTTCGTTTGACCCCAAGTACGGAGAAATAGTAAGAAACCTTTTGGGACGCACGGTTATAACGGATAATCTTGACACGGGGATTGCCATTGCGAGGAAAACGGGGCATTCGTTAAAGATAGTTACCTTAAAAGGCGACGTGATGAATGCAGGCGGTTCTATGAGCGGAGGAAGTTTAAAGCAGAAAACTTCAAGTTTGCTGGGTAGAGAAAGAGAGATAGAAACGCTTAAAAAACTTGCCGAGACGAAAAAAGCGGAGACGGAGGGGCTTAAATGCGAACTTGCCGATGTTTCCGCAGGTATAGCTCGGTGCAATGCAGAGACTGAAGAGTTAAAGAGGCAACTCCACGGCTTGGAAATAAAGTATGCCCGTGATTTTGAAAAATCAAATGCCCTTAAAAACGATTTGGAAAATGCCGAGAACAGTGAAAAAGAACTGTTGCTTGAAGACGAGCAACTGTGCGACACTCTTAAAGAGATAGAAGAAGAATTTAAGGGAATAAACGCCTTGCAAGGCAATTTTGAATCGGGCAACAGCGATGCACAGGCGCAGATAGCGTCAAGGCAGTCCGAGTACAACAAAAAACGCCTTGAAAGAGAGAAAACGGCACAGCAACTTACCGATGCGAGAATAGAATGTGCCGGATTGGAAAAAGAACTTGAAGCGATGCGCACCAACGCAAAGCGTATGGAAGAGTTAATAGAAAATCTTAAAAATACAGAACAAAAACTTGCACTTGACGGTAAGACTTATACGGAAATGCTTGAAAATGCTCAAAAAGACAAACAGGAGAATGTTTTAAAGGGCGAAAACTGTGCCGTTAAACTGAAAGAGATTGCCGAGAAAGAAAAGACGGCGGAGGAAGAAAAGGATAAACTTAACCTGTCCGTTAAAGAAAACGAAGAGAAAAGACGCAGGCTTGAAAACGAAATATACGAGGCAGGCGAAAGACGGCATAAGACCGAACTTGCTCTTGCAAAATCGGAAAACGACCTTTCCTATTTGGAAAAACGTATGTGGGACGAGTACGAACTTACCCGAGGTGCCGCAGAAGAACTCCGTGATCCCGAGTTTAAGTTGAACGGGGCGCAAAGTGAGATCAACAGGCTCAAAAAGTCCATAAACGCTCTCGGTAACGTAAACGTAAATGCCATTGAAGAATATGCCGAAACAAAGGAAAAGTTCGAAACACTTTCAAGTCAGCGTAACGATTTGGAAAAGGCAAAGGCGGATCTTGAAAATATCATCGATGAACTGACGAAGAAAATGGATAAGCAGTTCAGAGAACAGTTTGCCGTTATCAACAAGTATTTTACCGAAACGTTCAGCGAACTGTTCGGCGGAGGAAGAGCGGAACTTAAACTTGAAAACGGTGAAAATTCCCTTGATGCGGATATTGAGATAGTGGCACAGCCTCCGGGAAAAAGTTTGCAAATGCTTACCCTTCTTTCCGGCGGAGAACGTGCGCTTACGGCAATAGCGATACTTTTCGCAATGCTTAAACTTAAACCTACGCCGTTCTGCATACTTGACGAGATCGAGGCGGCGCTTGATGAGGCAAACGTGGGTAACTTTGCTTCGTATTTAAGGAAATTCTCGGGCGAAACGCAGTTTATAGTAATCACTCACCGCAAACCCACTATGGAAGAAGCGGACAGCCTTTACGGCGTTGCTATGGAAGAAAAAGGTGTTTCAAAGGTGGTTTCGGTAAAACTTACGTAGGGAGGTTTTTATGTTTAATAAAGACGGTTGGCTTAAAAAACTTGCAGGGGGACTTAAAAAGACAAAAGACGGTCTTGCAGGCAAGTTGGATGACCTTGTTAAATATTACAGAGACATAGACGACGAGTTCTATGAAGAACTTGAAATGATACTGATCTCGGCTGATATCGGTGTCGGTGCATCGGAGGATATCATTGCCGAACTCCGTGAAAAAGTTAAAAACGAAAAAACGGGCGACGGCGAAAAAATAAAAGAGTATCTCCGTGAAATTATCGAGGGTATACTTGAAAAAGCCGAAAAGGAACGGGAAGAAACTTATCCGTTGCTGATGCTTGTAACAGGCGTAAACGGCGTGGGTAAGACCACTGCAATAGGCAAACTTGCCGATTTTTATATTAAGCAGGGAAAAACGGTTACCGTTGCGGCTGCGGATACATTCAGAGCGGCTGCGGCGGAACAGTTGGAAGAGTGGGCAAGGCGAAGCGGTGCTTCCGTAGTAAGAGGAACCGACGGCGGTGACCCGTCGGCGGTGGTGTTCGATGCCATTTCCAGCGCAAAGGCGAAGAAGACCGATGTTCTCATATGCGATACGGCAGGTAGGCTTCACAATAAAAAGAATCTTATGGACGAACTTGCCAAAATAGGCAGGATAATCGACAGGGAATATCCCGAGGCAAGAAGAGAAAATATGCTTGTTTTGGATGCGACCACGGGGCAGAATGCGCTTTTGCAGGCAAAGGGATTTTCCGAGGCGGTAGGCATAGACGGTTTGATTTTAAACAAACTTGACGGTACCGCAAAGGGCGGTGTGGCTGTGGCTATTGCAAAGGAAATGGATATTCCCTTGCGTTATATAGGTGTAGGTGAAGGCATAGAAGATTTACGCCCGTTTTCCGCAAAAGATTTTGCATCGAATATTGTATAAAGTGCTTGACAAAAGAGAATAAAAGTATTATTATATGGCTGTAAACTTTTTTAGGTTTACAGCCTTGTCTTTTCGGAGGTGCTTTGCAGTGCGAGATATTCCCCAAGTGGTGCTTTTGGATATTTACGAAAAACTGCTTACTTCCGCACAGGCCGATATCTTGCATATGCGCCTTGACGAAGATCTTTCTTTGGCTGAAATCGGCGAGATATGCAATATTTCAAGGCAGGGCGTGCTTAATACGGTAAAAAAAGCAACCGAAAAACTGCAATTTTACGAGTCCGTACTTAAAATTGCCGAAAAAGACGGCAAGATAAGAGAAATCATCAAAAAGATGGAAGACGACGGAAACGCAGAATATGCGGATATGCTTAAAGAAATTACGGGGGACTGACAATGGCTTTTGAGGGGCTGAGTGAAAAACTTCAAAAAGTATTTAAAGGACTTAAAAGCCGAGGCAAACTTTCGCAGGATGACGTAAAAGAAGCAATGCGCGAAGTGCGTATGGCACTTTTGGAAGCAGACGTCAATTATGCCGTTGCCCGTGACTTTGTAAAAAAAGTAACCGAAAAAGCTGTGGGAGAACAGGTTTTAAACAGTTTGACACCCGGCCAGCAGGTTATTAAGATAGTAAACGATGAGTTGTGTGCTTTAATGGGCGCAACTCACGCAAAACTTACAGTTTCATCCGCACCGCCGTCGGTTTATATGCTTTGCGGTCTTCAAGGTGCAGGTAAAACCACTATGTGTGCAAAACTCGGAGGTTACTTAAAAAAGCAAGGTAAAAAACCGTTGCTTGCAGCCTGCGATATATACAGGCCTGCCGCTATCGAACAGTTGAAAACGGTAGGTCAAAAACTCGATATTCCCGTTTTTGAAAGGGGCACTCAAAGCCCGATAAAAACTGCGGAAGAAGCAATCAAATACGCAAAAAGTTATCTGTACGATACCGTTATTCTCGATACGGCAGGTAGGCTTCATATAGACGAAGTTCTTATGAATGAACTTGTGGAAATTAAAAAAGCCGTTCGTCCTACGGAAATTCTTTTGACGGTGGATGCAATGACGGGACAGGATGCGGTAAACGTTGCGGAAAGTTTCAATGCACAGTTGGGTATTGACGGTGTAATTCTCACAAAACTTGACGGTGATGCCCGAGGCGGTGCCGCAATGAGTGTTAAAGCCGTTACGGGTAAACCCATTAAGTTTGCAGGTATCGGCGAAAAACTTGAAGACATCGAGGTTTTCCACCCCGACAGAATGGCTTCGAGAATATTGGGTATGGGCGACGTGCTTTCTTTAATAGAAAAAGCACAGGAGAATTTCGACGAAGATGCGGGTATGAAACTTGTTGATAAAATTAAAAGCAACAAGTTTGACTTGCAGGATTTTGCGGAGCAGTTTGCTCAAATGCGCAAAATGGGTTCGATGAAAGATATTATAAAATCCCTTCCGCCTATTCCGGGAATAGACAAAAACAAACTTTCCCAAGAAGAAATCGACGAAAAACGTCTTGACAGAATACAGGCGATAATTTCTTCGATGACGTTAAAGGAAAGAAAAAATCCCGATATACTCAATGCGTCACGTAGGCGCAGGATCGCAGCGGGAAGCGGAACGAGCGTTCAGGAAGTAAATCAACTGATACGTCAGTTCGAGCAGACGAATACAATGATGAAACGGTTCGGCATTTTCGGCAAAAAGAACGGTTTCCCTAAAATCAGATAAGTTATTAAACTTAAATATTTTTAAAAATTTTCGGAGGAAAATAAAATGGTAAAGATCAGACTTAAAAGACTCGGTGCAAAAAAGGCTCCTTTCTACCGTGTGGTAGTTTCGGAAAGCCGTAATGCAAGAAACGGTAAATCAATCGCTAACTTGGGTTACTACAATCCTATGACAGAACCTGCAGAGGTTAAAATCGACGTTGAAGCCGCTAAACAGTGGATTGCCAACGGTGCACAGCCCTCGGAGACCGTTAAGAAACTCCTCAAAATAGCGGGACTTGAATAATCGGGTGGCTGAGTTGGAAGCGTTAGTTGAGTATATGGTCAGATCTCTTGTAAAAGAGGTCGATCAGGTTAACGTTACCCGCATCGAACGTGACGACGCAACCGTAATCGAGGTTCGTGTTGCCGAGGGTGATATGGGTAAGATTATCGGCAAGCAGGGCAAAATTGCCCGAGCCATTCGCACGGTGGTTAAGGCGGCTTCCGCAAAAGAACCCAAACGTGTTATAGTTGATATTATTTAAAAATGGATTATATCAGGATTGGAATGGTTACAAAACCCCGAGGAATCAGGGGTGAAGTGAAAGTTATTCCTCTTACCGACGATATAAACAGGTTTTCCGACCTAAAATACGTTTTCGTTGAGGACGGAAAAAATTATAAACGGTTAAACGTAAAAGGCACAAGGTTCGGTGACGGCTGTGCCTTTTTGTTTCTTGAAACCGTATATACCTGTGACGAAGCGGAAAAATTAAGGGGAAAGTATCTTTGCGTTGACAGGGATAATGCGGTAAAGCTACCCAAAGACAGGTATTTTATATTCGATTTGGAGGGCTGTACCGTTGTTACCGACGAGGGCAAAACGCTTGGCAAAATATGCGAAGTTATGCAACCGGGCGCAAACGATGTTTATGTTGTAAAAGACGGCAAAAACGAAATACTTATTCCTGCCGTAAAAAGTTTTGTAACAGACGTTAATATCAAAGAAAAAACGGTTACGGTTAAGGGAAGTATGCTTGAAGAGGTAGCGGTGTATGAAGATTAGCATACTCACTGTTTTCCCCGAAATGATTTTGCCTTATACCGAAACGAGCATTCTCGGACGGGCGCAAAAGAAAGGCCTTATAGAAATAGAGGTCGTAAATATCCGTGATTTTGCGGAGAGTAAGCATAAGAATACCGACGATTACCCTTTCGGCGGGGGAGTGGGAATGCTTATGATGCCACAACCCATATTTTCCGCTTTTGAAAGCGTTAAAACGGAGAACAGTATAAGCATTTATACGTCACCGCAAGGTAAGGTGCTTACGCCGGAAATGGCGCAGGAACTTTCGAAAAACGAACATATTATAATCCTTTGCGGACATTACGAGGGCGTTGATCAGCGAGTTATCGATAATTTGATAGACCGAGAGATCTCAATAGGCGATTACGTGCTTACGGGCGGTGAACTCGCATCGCTTGTGATTGCCGATGCCACCGCAAGGTTTGTTGACGGCGTTTTGGGCAGTGCGGACAGCGCCTATGAAGACAGTTTTTCGGACGGTTTGTTGGAAGCACCGCAGTATACCCGTCCGTCGGATTTTAACGGGCTTAAAGTTCCCGATGTTCTGCTCAGCGGAAATCACGCCAATATTTGTGCGTGGCAACGGGAAATGCAACTTCGTGTTACCCTTGAAAAACGTCCCGAATTGCTTGAAAAAGCCGATTTGAGCGAAAAAGACAAAAAAATACTTGAAGAAATAAAAAAAACGTTTGCCAAATAACACTTTTTATGGTATAGTTATATGGCTTAAAGTACGGGCGTTCCGCTTATCCGCTTGGTTCGAGGTAATGAACGTCTATGAAAACAGGAGATTGTTATGGAACTTATCAGAGCAATTGAAGCAGAACAGCTTCGTACGGACATCCCCGATTTCAAAGTGGGTGATACCGTAAAAGTAATGGTTAAAGTTGTTGAGGGCACAAGAGAAAGATTACAGGCATTCGAAGGCACTGTTATTGCC
>CAZBLS010000019.1:0-23115 GCA_964492705.1 uncultured Oscillospiraceae bacterium
AATGTATACTTTCCTTGATAAGGGAGACAGAAGCATAACTCTTAAACCCGAGGGCACGGCAGGTGCGGCAAGAGCGTTTATCGAACACGGTATGTTTAACGATGCCCTTCCCCTTAAAGCTTATTATTTCACGCCCGTATACAGGTACGAAAAACCTCAAAGCGGTAGGCTGAGAGAACATCATCAGTTCGGCGTGGAAGCCTTTGGCGGAAGTGAACCCACTCTTGATGCGGAAATAATCCTTCTTGCACTCTCCGTACTTGAAGCTTGCGGACTTAAAAATCTTTCCCTCAATATTAACAGCATCGGTTGCCCCGAATGCAGAGCAAAGTACAACAGTGCGTTAAAGGAATATTTCAGGGGCAAAAAACTGTGCGAAACCTGTGAATCAAGGCTTGAACGCAATCCTATGCGTATACTTGACTGTAAGGATCCCGACTGCGGACGGGATGCTCAGAATGCACCGAGTATTCTTGATTATATTTGCGACGGTTGCAGAGAACATTTTGAAAATTTAAAGTCCCTTTTAGATGCTATGAACGTGGCGTACAGCGTAAATCCCCGTATAGTAAGAGGCCTTGACTATTATACAAAGACCGTTTTTGAGGTGATAGCCACTACGTCCGAGGGCGAAATAACCGTGTGCGGTGGCGGACGGTATGACGGGCTTGTTAAGCAGTTGGGCGATAAAGACGTTTGCGGTATCGGATTCGGTATGGGCATAGAGCGTTTGCTTATGCTTATGGAAAACGAAAACGTGCTTCCTCCGGTGCCGGAAAATATAAGAGTGTATACCGTGTCTGGGGCAAGCGAGAGAAAAGAAGCCTTTGCATTTGTACAAAAACTTCGCCGAAACGGCATAAGTGCCGATCTTGACCATAACGGCAGGTCGTTTAAGGCGCAGTTTAAGTATGCAGGCAAAATGAACGTTCCCTATACGGTGGTTATCGGTTCGGAAGAAGTTGCAAGCGGTAAGTATGTTTTGAAAAATATGGCGGACGGAACACAGGAGTCCTGTTCGGAAGAAGAAATTATTAGCAGAGTGAGAGGATAAATATTATGGCAGAAGCGTTAGGCGGTCTGAAAAGAACGGTTATGTGCGGTCTTGTGGAAAGTTCGTACATAGGTAAACAGATTACGGTTATGGGTTGGGTACAGCGCAGGCGCGACTTGGGCGGACTGACTTTTATGTGGTTGCGTGACCGTAGCGGTATAGTGCAGGCGGTTTTCGACGGCACGAAAAACAAAGAACTTTTCAGCCGTATCGAAAAGGTTCGCAGTGAATATGTACTTGCGGTTACCGGTACGGTAGTTGCAAGGACAAAAGAAAACATAAATGCGGAACTTGCAACAGGTGAGATTGAAATCGAAGCCGAAAGCGTGAAAATACTTTCCGAGGCGGAAGTTACGCCCTTTGAAGTAAACGACGGTATTACCGTAAACGAAGCACTGAGGTTTAAATACAGATATCTTGATTTGCGCAGACCGAGTATGCAAAATTACTTTATAATGCGCAGTAACATAGCATCAAGCGTAAGGAACTATCTTACCGATAACGGATTTTTGGAGATAGAAACTCCTATGCTTACAAAGAGTACGCCGGAAGGTGCAAGGGACTATCTTGTACCCAGTCGAGTTCAGCCGGGCAAGTTTTTCGCACTGCCCCAATCACCCCAACTTTTCAAACAGTTGCTTATGATTTCGGGCTTTGACAGATATTTTCAGATAGCACGCTGTTTCAGAGATGAAGACCTTAGGGCAGACCGTCAGCCCGAATTTACGCAGATCGATATGGAAATGTCTTTCGTGGAAGAAGAAGACGTTATGTCTATGACGGAGGGACTTATCAAAAAAGTATTTAAGGACGTACTTAATACAGATATTTCTCTGCCCATTAAGCGTATCGAATACAAAAGCGCAATGGAAGACTACGGCAGTGACAAGCCCGATCTTCGTTTCGGTATGAAACTTAAAAATATATCCGACCTTGTTGAAAACTGTGAATTTTCCGTTTTCGCCGATGCGGTTAAAAACGGCGGAAGCGTGCGTGCGATAGTTGCAAAAGACTGCGAAAAGAAATTTTCGAGAAAAGATATCGATTCCTTGGGAGAGTACGTTAAAACCTACCGTGCAAAAGGTCTTGCTTGGATAATTAAGACGGCGGAGGGATACCGTTCGAGCCTTAATAAGTTCTTTACGCCCGAGCAGTTTGACGTGATTGCCGAAAGAACGGAAGCACAAGCAGGTGACGTTATCTTCATCGTTGCGGATAAGAATAAGGTCGTATTTGATTCTCTCGGTGCACTGCGTCAGGAGATCGCAAGGAGAACGGATATTATCCCGAAAGATACTTTTGAACTTTGCTGGGTAACGGAATTCCCCCTGTTTGAATATTCCGAGGAAGAAAACAGATTTGTGGCGGAACACCATCCCTTTACTTCGCCTATGGATGAAGATATTCCATTGCTTGATACCGACCCCGGTAAGGTAAGGGCAAAAGCCTATGATATAGTGCTTAACGGCTACGAACTGGGCGGAGGAAGCATAAGAATACATTCACCCGAGGTGCAGAGCACTATGTTCAGGCATCTTGGATTTAACGATGAGGATATCCAAGAGAGATTTGGATTCCTTGTAGATGCATTTAAATACGGCGCACCGCCTCACGGAGGTCTTGCACTCGGGTTTGACCGCCTTGCGATGCTTCTTGCGGGAGCGGATAATATAAAGGACGTTATCGCATTCCCCAAAATGCAAAATGCATCGTGTCTGCTTACGGGAGCACCGGACGTTGTGGATAAAAAACAGACGGACGAACTTTTTATTGAGTCAACAGCAGAATAAAATAATGCTCCGCAGGTCATAACGCTTGCGGAGCATTTTGTTAAAAATTAAAGTGAATCGGCAAGGGACGGATCGTAATAGTCCAAATTATCAAGGCATTTGCCTGCACCCAGTGCCACACAGGAAACCGCATCGTCGGCAACGAAGCAGTTTACGCCCGTTACGGATGAAACAAGTTTGTCTAATCCCAAAAGCAATGAGCCTCCGCCCGTAAGCACGATGCCGCTTTCGATAATATCGGCGGCAAGTTCGGGAGGTGCGTCGTCAAGTACGCTGAGGATACCGCTTATAATGCGGTCAAAGGAATCTTGCAGTGCTTCGTGGATCTCCTCGGAAGAAACTTCAATACTTTTGGGAAGTCCCGTAAGCAGGTTGCGACCCATAACTTCCGAATAAAGCGTTTCTGAACGGGGCCAAGCGGAACCGATGTTAATCTTTAACATCTCGGCAGTGCGTTCGCCTATTAGCAAATTATGCTTTTTGCGCATATATTTTACTATATCACCGTCCATTTTGTTTCCTGCGGATTTTACCGAAGCACTCATTACGCAACCGCCTAATGAAAGCAGAGCGATATCGGTGGTGCCCCCGCCGATATCCACTATCATAGTGCCTCGGGGTTGATTGATATCGATATTGGCGCCGATTGCGGCGGCTTTGGCTTCTTCCATAATGTAGGCGTTCTTTGCGCCGAGTCTCTGTGCGGCACCGAGGACCGAACGCTGTTCTACGTCGGTAACACCGCTCGGTACGCACATTATTATGCGAGGCTTAAACAAACTGCGCTTGGGTACGGCTTTTTTCATAAAAAGTTCAAGCATCTGCTGTGTAACGTCACCGTCGGAAATAACACCGTCACGCAATGGACGTAAGACTTCTATACTTTCGGGTGCTCTGCCGAGCATACGCTGTGCTTCAAAGCCTACGCCCTGTACCTGCCCCGATTCGGTATCGATTGCCACAACACTCGGTTCACGCAAAACAATACCTTTGCCTTTAACATATATCAGCACGGTTGCCGTGCCTAAATCTATGGCTATGTCCTGTCTTTTAAAAAGCATAATGATCTCTCCGATAACTGATATCCGAAAGAAGTTCGGATAATATATACCCATTGTATCACATTTTCGGTATAAATTCAAGCAATTTGAAGTGCTTTTCGGTTTATTTTATGTTTTTGAAGTCGTATAAATGCTTTTAACAAAATGTTTTTAGGCTAAACGGGCGATTTTTCTTGACTAAATCGCCGTTCTTGATTATATTTGTATATATGTAAATTTGAGGAGCGCTTATGTTTAAAAGATTAGACGAACTCCTGAATGCGTACAGGGAACGGGATCCCGCCGCAAGGAGCAAAATAAGTATTCTGTTGCTTTATCCCGGAGTTAAGGCGGTAATCCGTCACAGAGTTGCCCATTGGTTCTTTAAACACGGATGGTTTTTTATCGCCCGAGCAATATCTCAACGCACAAGGAAGATAACGGGAATAGAGATACACCCCGGTGCACAGATAGGGCAAAGGCTTGTTATCGACCATGGTATGGGTATCGTTATAGGCGAAACCGCAATTATCGGCGATGACTGCTTGCTGTATCAGGGCGTGACCTTGGGCGGTTCGGGTAAGGAAAAAGGCAAAAGACATCCTACCTTGGGCAATAATGTGCTTGTGGGAGCAGGTGCAAAAGTGCTCGGTTCCTTTAAAGTGGGGGATAATTCCCGTATTGCCGCCAATGCGGTGGTGCTAAACGAAATACCCGATCACGCAACGGCTGTGGGTGTTCCGGCAAAAGTAGTGCGAGTGGCAGGGGAAAAGGTGGAACTTTTGGATCACACCCACATACCCGATCCCGTAGCGCAGGCATTAAAGAAAATAAACGATCGGCTTGACAGCCTTGAAAATAATGATTGAGGGGAATTTTATGTACAGAATAGCGGAAAAGAAAGAATTGAACAGCACCGTAACGTTTATGAGCATTGAGGCTCCGCTTGTGGCAAAAAAAGCGGAACCGGGACAGTTTATAATACTCCGTACCGATGAGGACGGAGAGCGCATACCGCTGACGGTTGCCGGTTATGACAGAGAAAAGGGCACGGTGGATATAATTTTTCAGGTAGTGGGCGCAACCACGGCAAAACTCAACGCAAAAAAGTGCGGTGAGTATATAGAGGATTTCGTAGGTCCGCTTGGCAGAAAAACGGAAACCGAGGGCAGGAAAAAGGTTTGTATCGTCGGCGGAGGCGTGGGCTGTGCCATAGCATTGCCCGTGGCAAGAAAGTTTCATTCACTCGGATGTGAAGTTCATTCCGTAATCGGTTTCAGGAATAAAGACCTTGTTATATTGGAAGATGAATTTAGGGAGTGCTCCGACGAACTTACCGTTATGACCGATGACGGTTCTTACGGCCGCGGAGGTGTGGTTACCGCTCCCTTAAAGGAAAAATTGGAAGCAAACGAGGATTTCGACGAGATAATCACCATAGGCCCGCTGATTATGATGAAATTTGTGGTTGAAACCGCAAGACCGTACAACGTTAAGACCACCGTTTCTATGAATCCCATAATGATAGACGGCACGGGTATGTGCGGAGGATGCAGGCTTACCGTGGGCGGAAAAACGAAATTCGCCTGTGTTGACGGTCCGGATTTTGACGGATATCTTGTGGATTTTGACGAAGCGATGATGCGTAACGGTATTTACGGCGAGTTTGAAAGACACGCATATGAAGAAACTTGCAATTTGCTTAACAGGGAGGCGGAATAATATGCCTAATATGAGTTTGAAGAAAAATCCTATGCCCACACAGGAGGCAAAGGTCAGAGCAAGGAATTTTGATGAGGTTGCGCTTGGCTATGACGAAGCAACTGCCCTTGACGAGGCGGCAAGATGCCTTAATTGCAAAAATATGCCCTGCGCCCAAGGATGCCCCGTAAAAATACGCATTCCCGATTTTATTGCCAAGGTGAGAGAGGGCGAGTTTGAAGAGGCGTACAAAATAATAAGCGAATCATCAAGTTTGCCGGCGGTTTGCGGAAGAGTTTGTCCGCAGGAAAAACAGTGTGAATCAAAATGCGTAAGGGGAATAAAGGGCGAAGCCGTAGGTATCGGCAGACTTGAACGCTTTGTGGCGGATTGGCATAACGAACATATCGCCAAAACCGAAAGACCCGAGAGTAACGGCCACAAAGTTGCGGTAGTAGGCTCGGGACCCTCGGGGCTTACCTGCGCAGGAGACCTTGCCAAAAAGGGATATGAAGTAACGGTATTCGAAGCATTGCACCGTGCGGGCGGAGTTCTTGTTTACGGCATACCCGAATTCCGTTTGCCTAAAAAAATAGTTGAAAAAGAAATAGATACGTTAAAACAGTTGGGCGTAAAAGTGGAAACCAACGTGGTTATCGGCAAAACTCTTACGGTGGACGAACTGTTTGAGGACGGATTTGAGGCGGTGTTCATCGGATCGGGGGCAGGTCTTCCCAAATTCTTGGGCATCTCCGGCGAAGCGTCGAAAGGTGTATATTCGGCAAACGAGTTTTTGACACGTAATAACTTAATGAAAGCATATCTTGACGGTTCGGCTACACCTGTAATGAAAGCAAAGAACGTTGCGGTAGTAGGCGGAGGTAACGTGGCAATGGATGCGGCACGTACCGCAATGCGCTTGGGAGCAGAGCACGTGTACGTGGTTTACAGGCGTTCTCTTGACGAACTTCCGGCAAGAAAAGAGGAAGTTGAACACGCTATGGAGGAGGGGGTTGAGTTCCTGCTCCTTAATAATCCCGTTGAGATCAAAGCGTATAATAACCCCAACGACAGGAAAGATCCCAAAAACGGGTTTGTGGAAAAGATACGCTGTATAAAAATGGAGTTGGGTGAGCCTGACGAAAGAGGCAGACGCCGTCCCGTGCCTGTTGAGGGCAGTGAATTCGATATCGATACCGATGCGGTGATCATTGCCGTAGGTACGTCACCCAATCCCCTTATTAAGGATACTACCGAGGGACTTGAAGTAAATGCTCACGGCGGAATAATCGTAAACGAAGAAACAAGTGCCACCACAAAAGAGGGCGTTTACGCAGGCGGTGATGCCGTAACGGGTGCAGCTACCGTTATTTTGGCTATGGGTGCAGGTAAAAATGCAGCCAAGGCAATCGATGAATACATAACTTCTCAAAAATAGACTGTATCTTTCGTAAACCGTCAACGACACATAAGAAAAACTTATGCAAAGATAAATTTTTCTTGATTGACTTATGGAAAAAAGAGTAGTATACTACGCACATCAAATTGAAAGAGCGATAAAAACTCTTTCGAAAATCTATTTTTGAGGTGAAAGAAAATGACAAAGAATTCAATGTTCGGCAAAGTCGTATCGGTTGGTGCGGCAGTAGCAATGCTGACAGCATCACTGGCATTTACAGGATGCGGAGACAACACGGGAGATGCCAAGTACACGCAAAACAACACCGAGTATGTAATCGGTTTAAGCGGACCTCTTACCGGACCTGCCGCCGCATACGGACAGGCAGTTAAAAACTCGGCTGAAATGGCAGTTGAAGAAATCAATGCGGCAGGAGGTCTTGACGGAGTTAAGTTTAAAGTTGTTATGACCGACGATATGCACGACGTATCAAAAGTTTCCACAAACTATACAACTCTTTATGAGAGCGGTATGCAGGTTTCGTTGGGAACCGTTACCACAGGTCCCTGCCTTGAATGGAAAACACTTTCAAAAGAAAATAACGTATTCTTCCTTACTCCCTCCGCTTCCGCTGACGAAGTTCCCGAATTCGATAACGGATTCCAGATGTGCTTTGCAGACGGTAACCAAGGTAAAGTAGCGGCTGACTTCGTAAACGAAAACTACAAAGGTCAGACCATCGGTGCTTTCTATAAATCGGACGATGCTTATTCGCAGGGCATATGGGAACAGTTTAAGGCAAACCTTGACAGTTCCGTAACCGTTAAGGAAACGAGCTTTACCGAAAGCACTTCAACGGATTTCAGCACACAGATCGGTACCGTTAAAGATTGCAAATTGGTATTTATGCCCGTATATGCCGCTCCCGCAGCAACGTTCATCACACAGGCAAAGGATCAAATGGCAAAAGACACCGTTTACTACGGCTGTGACGGTCTTGACGGTGTTGACTCAATAGAAGGTTTCAGCCTTGACTCCGTTCCGCAGGAAGTTTCAATGCTTTCACAGTTCAACTCCAAAGCAACTGACGGCGAAGCAAAAGTATTTATCGATAAATACGTTGCTAAATACGGAAAAGATACTTTGAGCCAGTTCGGTGCATCCGCTTATGACTGCGTATACGCTATTTACGGCGCAATGAAAGAACTTAAAGACGAGGGTAAAGATGTTAACGTAACAATGAGCGCTTCCGACCTTTGCGATATGCTTAAAGAAAAGTTCACTAACGGTTACAAATTCTCCGGTGTTACAGGCGAAACCATCACTTGGGATGCTAACGGTTACGTAAACAAACAGGCAGTTAAGTATGTAATAAAGGAAGCAACCAACTAAACGTTCCTTTTACGGGTTTTCAGTTTTAAGCAACTTGCCGATGCTCGGGAAAAAAGAGTATCGGCTCTTTGCGTATTTATCAGTTAGGATGGAAAGACGATGAATATTTTTAATGAAGTTGCGGTTACCGCCGTTAACGGATTGAGTTTGGGCGGTATATATGCTATGATAGCCATTGGTTATACAATGGTATACGGCATCGCAAAAATGCTTAACTTTGCCCACGGCGACATAATAATGGTGGGCGGTTACACTATTTATATTACAATGGTGGCTCTCGGTCACCCGTTTTTGGCAATTCTTGCCGCAATAGTTGCCTGCACGCTTTTGGGTATCGGCATAGAAAAAGTGGCATACAAGCCCCTTAGGGGTGCTTCTCCCTTGGCAGTACTTATAACGGCTATCGGCGTAAGTTATCTTTTGCAGAGCGTTGCGCAAATGGTGTTCGGTTCACAGGCAAAAATGGTAAAGATCTTCGATGCGCTCGGTACTGTAACGGTACTTGGCGTAACGTTGCAGGTAAGTACCCTTGTAACGCTTGGCGCAACGGTAGTACTTATGGTCGTACTTACGATGTTTATTAAGTACACCAAAATCGGCAGAGCGATGATCGCCGTTTCGGAAGACAGAGATGCGGCGCAACTTATGGGCATAAACGTTAACGGAATAATTTCCGTAACTTTCGCACTCGGTTCGGCAATGGCGGCAATCGCAGGACTGTTTACTCTTATGCGTGCCCCCAATATTTACAATACTTTCGGTTCAATGCCCGGTATCAAAGCGTTTACCGCCGCAGTTATCGGCGGTATCGGCTCTATCCCCGGAGCAATGCTCGGAGGTGTTCTTTTGGGAATTGTAGAGTGTATTGCCAATAAAATCGCGGTTATCGCACCCTATACCGATGCTATCGAGTTTTCGATACTTATAATAATACTTCTTGTACGTCCCAACGGATTTTTGGGCAAGAAGAAGAGAGAGAAGGTGTAGAGATGAACGCATTAAAACATTTCAAACTCAAACACTGCATAAGTTATATACTTGTGGGCGGATTTGCGGCGGTATTCACCGTGCTTTCACTTACGGAAGGACTTCCCGGCTCCACACTTCTTCTTCTTGAAAAAATGGCAATAAGCATATTGCTTGCGGTATCTTTAAACCTTGTGGTAGGCTTTTTGGGCGAACTTTCACTCGGACACGCCGGATTTATGTGCGTAGGTGCATATTTGGGCGGTAAGACTTCGGTTCTTTTGGAACAGGTGTTCGGCAGCGGAAGCGTATTGGCGCTTGTACTTTCACTTATTGTCGGCGGTGCTGTGGCAGCGGTCTTCGGATTTATTATCGGCTTGCCTGCACTTCGCCTTAAAGGTGACTATTTGGCAATAGTTACCCTTGCGTTCGGAGAGATTGTGCGTTCGGTGTTCCTTAATACGTCAAAAGCGTCTTTCGGTGGAACTCTCGGTTTGACAACGCCCCGCTTTGACAAAAATTATCTGTTTATCTATGCGTTTATCGCCGTGCTCATCGCATTGGCGGTAATACAGAACCTTATGCGTTCAAAGCACGGACGTGCCATAACAGCCATAAGGGATAACGAAATTGCCGCACGTGCCACAGGTGTAAACGTAACCAAATATAAACTCGTTGCATTTATGATATCTGCTTGCTTTGCAGGCGTGGCAGGCGTGCTTTACAGTTACAGCCAAAACAAGGTACAGAGCAGTACTTTTGATTTCAACTACTCAATCGATATTCTCGTAATGGTCGTATTGGGCGGTATGGGTAATATTACGGGTTCTGTAATATCCGCATCCCTTATAACCTACCTTAATATCGTTCTCAGTAAGGTTCTTACAAACGATTTGGCAATTTTGCAGAACTTCTTCTATGCTCTTATACTTATTTTAATAGTAATATATAACAATGCCCCCGCATTTAAACCGTTAAGGGAAAAGCTTAATTTAAAAAAATTTCTTGAGAAATTTATAAAATCCAAGCACGACCCTGCAAAGAGAACCGATGATGGGGCACAGTGGGACAGGATACCCACAAAGATCGAAATGGACGAACTTATATCGGTTGATGCCGTTCCCGACAGAACGTATAAACCCGATGAGCCGAGAAAGGAGAAAAGGTAATGTCCGAATATATACTGGAAACCGAAAATCTCGGCATTTCTTTCGGCGGACTTAAAGCCGTTGAGGGACTTGACCTTAAAATAAAAAAGAACGAACTTTACGGACTTGTGGGACCTAACGGCGCAGGTAAAACAACGGTATTCAATATGCTTACAGGTGTTTACCGTCCTACATACGGTAAAGTTATCCTTGACGGAGAGGATATTACGGGCAAATCGCAGGTAGTTACCAACCGTAAAGGTATTGCGAGAACGTTCCAAAACATACGTCTGTTTAACAATATGACGGTTATACGTAACGTGCTTGTAGGTCTTGCCAACAATCCCGAATATAAATGCAGTCTGGCGGAAAGTATTTTCCGTTTACCCCGTCACTTCAAAAGCGAAAAGGAAATGCGTGACAGAGCAAAGGAGATACTTGATATCTTCGGGCTTAAAGAGGAGAGAAACAATCTTTCCTGTAATCTTCCCTACGGCAAACAGCGCAAACTTGAAATCGCCCGTGCTCTTGCAACGGGACCGAAACTGCTCTTGCTTGATGAACCTGCCGCAGGTATGAATCCTCACGAAACTGAGGAACTTATGGAAACGGTCAGATATATAAGAGACCATTTTGACGTTTCCGTGCTTCTTATCGAACACGATATGAAGTTTGTTTCGGGACTTTGCGACCGAGTAACGGTACTCAACTTCGGTACGGTGCTTGCACAGGGCGAAACAAAAACCGCACTTAACGATCCCGAAGTTATCAGGGCATATATCGGAGGTTAAGTTATGGCATTATTGGAAGTTAAAAATCTTAACGTATATTACGGCGTTATACAGGCGCTTAAAGGCATAAGTTTTGAAGTAAACGAGGGCGAGATAGTTACGCTTATCGGTGCAAACGGCGCAGGTAAGACCACTACTATGCAGAGCATTATGGGACTTATACCCTCTGCAAAAGGCAGTTCGGTTATTTACAACGGTAAAGAAATTACCAAAATGCCCTGCCATAAAATAGTGCATTTGGGTATGACGCAGGTTCCCGAGGGACGCAGAGTATTTCAGGAACTGACCGTGTATGAAAATCTCCTTATGGGAGCGTATACGGAAAAAAATTCAAAAGTAATGAAAGACGATATTGACAGGATCTATGAAATGTTTCCCCGTCTTGAAGAGCGTAAAGGGCAGGTTGCCGGTACGCTTTCGGGAGGTGAGCAACAAATGCTTGCCATAGGCAGGGCAATAATGAGTCATCCGAAACTGCTTATGCTTGACGAACCCTCAATGGGACTTTCGCCTTTGCTTGTGGATCAGGTTTTCGATATTATCAAAACTCTTCACCAAACAGGCATAACCGTGCTTTTGGTTGAGCAGAACGCAGATAAGGCACTTAAAATCGCAGACCGTGCGTACGTACTTGAAAACGGTGAGATTTGCAAAAGCGGTACAGGTGCGGAACTTGCCGGAAGCGACGACATCAAAAAAGCATACTTGGGCGGTTAATAAAACGCCAATCAAAAAGATATCATCTGTTTTTCCATCATAAACAGCAAGAAGACATCCGTAAATACAGCGGATGTCTTTTTGCGTATGACGCAAAAACGTTGACAGGAGTAAAGTACCGTGCTAAAATATGCAAAATACCTAAAAAAGGGAGAATAAAAAATGTCGTTTTTGATAAAATTCGATCCTGCTGACGGCACGTTGCTGTCATTAAAGCATCCCGAAGATACCGATGAAATGAACTGGGTAGAGGGCGATACAAAATGGGGTACGGTAAAGGGCGGTGAAACCCTTTCGGCGGAAGTAACCGAAGACAGTGTGCACGCAGTTTACAAAACAAAGCATCTTCTCGTAACGGTTGACAGGAAAATCGACGGAGATATTTACCGAGAAACATACCGTTTTGAAAACACGGGCACAAAAGACGTTTTCTTTAACAGGGGCGGAGTGGGGATATATACCACTTTTAACGATAACTACGATCTTTCCACCGTATGTTTAAAGCAAAAATGCCATACGCATATTTGGTGCGGACGGAATTCTTCCTATATAAATGCAAGAAAAATGGGATTGTACGGTCAGTCCTTGGCGCTTGTGCTCACAAAAGGAAGTTTGGACACGTACAGCGTTGAGAGAGTTATCGCACGTTCCAGCCACGATAGGGGCGATTTTATTTTGCATCCTATGCCCTTCCACTTGCGTCCCAACGAGTCGATGACCGTTGAGTGGGAGATGTTTTGGTGCAAGGACGGCGATTTTGAAAAAGCAATAATTCCGTATGAAACCGTTTTGCCTGTTAAATGCGAATATTTTACCGTTTTTACAAACGAGAAAATCAGGTTTTCGGTACCCGATACCACCGCACAGGTGTTTTTGGACGGAAAACAGGTTAATTCGCAGGTTTCGGGAGATGAAACGCTTGTGGAGTATGTGCCGGAAAGATTGGGAAATCACGATTTTGTTATCAAGTACGGCAACGGTAAGTACGAAACGGTTACGCAGTTCTTTGTGCAAATTCCTTTTAAGGAACTTGCACGTAAGCGTGCGGAGTTTATCGTGCACAATCAGCAGTTCCATTCCGAGGGCGATTCCCTTGACGGAGCGTATATGGTGTACGACAATCAGGACAAGTGCGTTATATACGATGAACTTTTTGCCGATTACAATGCGTGCAGAGAACGTCTGACTATGGGTATTTTTATTGCAAAATATCTTCAATATGACAGAGATGAAGAAATATACGCAAGTTTGATGAAGTACTACCGTTTTGTTTCAAGAGAGTTCTTTGACGAAGAAAGCGGTGCGGTATACAATGCAGTGGGCAAAGACCCTGCCTTTAAGAGACTTTACAATGCGCCGTGGATGTCCGTATTTATGATGGAACTGTTTAATCTTACGGGTGACACCGTTTATCTTAAACGGATGTTCAAATTGCTTCAAGTTTATTACAGTATCGGCGGAGATAAATTTTATCCTAACGGTCTTTCCATGTACGAATCCGTGGATGCGCTAAAACGGGGCAATATGGACAGGGAAGCGGAAGAACTCACGGCAATGTACGTTAAGCACGCCGATAATATAATCGGAATAGATCTTTCGTACCCCGGACACGAAGTGGGATATGAGCAATCAATAGTTGCACCGGCTGTAACACTTACGGCACAGGCGTGTTTGCTTACGGGAGATAAAAAATATATCGAAGCAAGCAAGAAACAACTGATGATCCTTGAACGCTTTAACGGGCATCAGCCGAGTCACTTGCTTAATGACCTTGCTATCCGCCATTGGGACGGATATTGGTTCGGCAAAAGACAACTGTACGGGGACACTTTCCCCCATTCAGCCTCGGTGCATACTTCCGATGCATTTTTGCACTATTATTGGATAACGGGCGACGGATATTGGCTTAAAAGGGCAAAGTGCGGTGCACGGAATAACTTCTCCGTATTCCGCCCCGACGGAAGTGCATCCTGTACAAGGCTTCATCCCCTTACGGTAAACGGCATCAGAGGCGAGTATTATGACGAATTTGCCAACGAACAGGACGGATTTTTGTACTTCTACATAAAATTCTTTAAAGGTCTTGAAAAAAATACTTGACAGATAGCCTAACAGGTGGTATCATTCTAAAAAATAAAAACCGACGATTAAGAAGAGTAGTCCGATTTGAAACTTGCAGAGAGTTCCCTTAAAGGTGTGAGGGGAATAGAGGATAAACGGATGAATGGGCTTATGAGGGTGACCGAAAACCTTTTACAGGTGAGTAGCAGTCAACGGGTTGCGCCCGTTACAGTGCAGTTCATATGTAAGTATGAAGCAGAGCGGATGAATTTTCATCAATTTGGGTGGTACCGCAGGTTTATTCAGATCCTGTCCCATAGTATTATGGGATAGGGTCTTTTTTTATTTGAAGGTGATATTATGAGAACGAAACGATGGCGTAAAAAGGTTATTTGACGGGTTTTGATTTTATTTGAGTTTATTTGAATTAAAGGAGATTTTAATATGAAAAAGTTGCTTTCGGTAATATTGGCTGTTATTTCGGTTTGCGTTTTGTGCTTTACGGGTTGCGGAGAAAAGAAAATAAAAATAGGCATTATACAGTATATGAGTCACCCCTCTCTCGATAACTGCTATGAGGGTATAAAAACGGCGATCGACGAATCGGGAATAGATTGCGAAATCGAGTTCCAAACAGGTTCGGGCACATCGGCAGATTCGGATTGCGTTAATTTTGCGAAAAATATGGTTGCATCGGGTTGCGATGTAATAATCGCCATAGCAACACCTGCGGCAAAGGCGGCATTTGCCGCAACGGATAATACGGATATTCCCGTAATATTCTGTGCGGTAAACGATCCTGTTGAAGCAAAACTTGTGGTATCGCAGGAAAATCCCGAATATCTTTGCACCGGCACAAGCGATCTGCTTGATCTTGATGCGCAGGTGGATATGATAAAAGGTTTTCAGCCCGACGTAAAAAGAATAGGCGTACTTTATACCGCATCGGAAGACAATTCCGTTTCTAATCTTAAACGCTTTAAGGAAATATGCGCAAAAAGCAACGTGGAAGTAGTTTCAACCGCAGTGCAAAATGCATCGGATATCCCCTCTGCGGCGGAAGACCTTGCAAGTAAAGTTGACTGTATAAACAATTTTACCGACAATAACGTGGTAAATAACCTTAAAGTATTGCTTTCGGCAGCGGAAAAACACGGAATTCCCGTGTACGGCTCGGAGGAAGAGCAAGTTAAAAACGGTTGCCTTGCATCGGTTTCCATAGATTACGTTGCCCTCGGAAAAGTTACGGGCGAAATGGCAGTTCAGGTACTCCAAGGCGCAGATGCATCGAAAATGGCGGTAAAGACAATAAAAGATGCATCCACGGTGGTAAACGAAGACGTTATGAATTCGTTAAAACTTACGTACAGCGGAACTTATACGGCTGTAAAATAACTTTCGGAGGACAGAATTTTGGAATTTTTAAGCACGGTAGAAGTATTCGCCGAAACGGGACTTGTGTTTTCAATATTGGCAATGGGGTATTATGTTACGTATCATATCCTTGATTTTCCCGACCTTACCGTTGAGGGAACGTTTTTGACGGGAGCCTCGGTTTTCGGCATAACGGTAAGTTTGGGCTTAAATCCGTGGCTCGGTATGCTGTTTGCACTTATTGCGGGGGCAATGTTCGGTGCGCTTACGGGCGTAATCCACGTGTTCCTTAAAATACGTCCTCTTCTGTGCGGAATACTTGTTTCCACGTTGCTTATTACGGTCAATCTTGTTACGGTCACGGCGTATAACTCGGGGAACTTGCTTGGTGCAGGCTCTGCGAGTCTGTCATTCGGCAGAGAGGTGGAAACTCTTCGGGATTGTTTCTTCGGCGATGCCATTCCGGCAAGAATAGACGGTGTTAATTTCAGAGATCTGATAATATTTGCCGTTATTGCGGTGGGATGTAAGATTATGCTTGATGCGTACTTTAAAAGCAAAAACGGATTGCTTCTCCGTGCGACGGGCAGTAACGGGCAGTTTGTAAAGATGCTCGGTGCGGATCCGGGCAAAAGCAAGATCATCGGTCTTGCCATAGGTAACGGATACGCCGCCGTGTCGGGTGCGCTGTTTTCCCAAATAAGCAGCGGTGTAAACCAAAGTATGGGAATCGGTACGGTGGTCATCGGTCTTGCTTCGCTTATAATCGGAATATCGCTTTTTGCGAAAGTTAAATTTTTGGAACCTACCACAAAAGTAATAATCGGCGCAATAATCTATCAGGCGTGTCTGACGGTTGCACAAAAATTGGGAGTTCCCAGCGCATACAATAAACTTATAATGGCGGTTATGTTCACTCTTGCGTTAGTGCTTTCCGCAAAAATGAAAGGAGGCAGAAAAAATGCTTAAACTTGAAAATATTTGCCTTTCATTTAATAAAAACACACCCGATGAGACGGTGCTCTTTGATAATTTTTCGTTTAACGTGAATAAAGGCGAATTTGTGTCTGTTGTCGGCTCCAACGGAAGCGGAAAAACGACTATGCTTAATCTTATATGCGGTACAGCCGTACCCGACGGGGGGAAAGTCATTTTCAATAATAAAGATATCACCGCCGTAAGCGAATACAGGCGTGCCAAGTTTATAGGCAGGGTGTTTCAGGAACCTAAAATGGGAACTTGCTCCGACCTTACCGTGCTTGAAAATTTCGCTCTTGCGGATAGCAAAAACAGGATGTTCGGGCTTACTCCTGCGGTAAACAGAAAACGGATAAATTATTACAGAGAACTGCTTTCCCGTTGCAATATGGGGCTTGAAGACAGAATGAATACGCAAGTCGGTTCTCTTTCGGGCGGACAGAGGCAGGCAATTGCCCTTGTTATTGCCGGTATGACGAAAGTCGAACTGCTTATACTTGATGAGCACACCGCCGCACTGGACCCTAAATCCGGAGAGAGAATAATGGAACTTACCGATGAACTTGTAAAGAGAGACGGCTTGACTGCCGTAATGGTTACCCATAATTTAAGGTTTGCCACCGAATACGGCAACCGCACGGTAATGATGCATAAGGGTGAGATAGTACTTGATAAATCGGGGAGAGAAAAGACGGCAACTACGGTTGCGGACCTTTTGGGCATATTCAATGAGATAAGTATTGAATGCGGAAATTGAAAATATGAAAAAATATAGAAAAAAGCGTTGATTAAATAAAAAAAGTGTGGTATACTTTAATAAATCAAGCGTTTGAAAAAACAGGGGTAATGCGATGGGACGTATTCCGAAAGAACAGCGTACCGCAAAGAAAAACGAACTGAAACTTAACTGTTTCAATGCACTGTCGGAAGTGGGATATCACAATAGGTCCGGAAAAAGGTAAAGGAAGCGGGCGGTGACTATTCCAAGTTATATATGTATTACGGCAAAGCGGATAGAATAATGACCGAATCCGTATCTTATTCGTTGCAGGTAACAGAAGAAGAGATTATGGCAATTGTTCCGAACGGTATTGATGAAATTTGGGAGTTTGTTGACAAAATACCTTATTTGGTACAAAAATACGGTAAGAAAATTTTGATAGCATATCAGGTGTATACGTTGCCTAAATATTACCGTTACGGACAGACTTTTTTTGAAAATGCCAATGAACGGTATATTGAATACGGCAAGCAATTGGCAGATAAATTGGGTATTCCGCAGGGAATAATTGTGTCGCTTGCGATTGCTTTTGCCCGTGCGTGCGTGAATTTCGTGCTTTTCGGCGGCGAAGAAAGTTTGCAGGCGCAACTGTTTTACATTAAGGAAAGTTTGAAACTTTTTACGGAGAACGGTTTCAAAACGGAAGTTTAATTTCGCATTTTATGCGGAAATAACTTATATTCGCCCCAAAAGGCGCAAAAATCTCTATGGAGGTAAGTAGGATGAAAGGTATAAAAAAATTCATACCCGTGCTGTTGGCAACGGTATTTACAATATCGTCCCTTACGGCAATTTCCGCATTTGCACAGCAAGATAAAACTTTTAAACAGGATGGTTTAAATGCAACTCTTACAACCGATAAATCGGAATATGAAGTAAACGAAAAGATCAACGTTACACTTAAAGTGGAAAATACCAATCCGTATACGGTAAATAACATCCAAACGGAACTTTTTCGCCCCGAGGGATTTAAAAGCGAAACGGAAGAATTAAAACAGGACGGTTTTGCTCTTGAACAGGAAAAAAGCAAGGTACAGAATGCGGTGTTTGCATATATTCCCGTTTCAAAACCCGTAGAAACGGGTGATACCGTAACGGCAGTATCGGCTGCGGTTGCGGTTGCGTCGTTTGTTGCATTGGCATTTATCGCAGTAAAGCAAAAGCACATTCGCCAAGCGGGAACAATTGCGCTTGTGATTTGCCTTGCTCTTGCGGGAACGTTGCAGATTTCGGCAAAAGCGGAAAACGGCGAGAGATCCTTTACAATTGAAAATACCGTTGTTTACGGCGGTAAAAACGTTACGGTTAAGGCAACCGTTTCGTATCTGTTTGAACAGTACCGTAACCTTACCGTTGACGGTGAAAAGAGCATCCGCAAAGTAGGCGAAACGGTTTCTCTTACCGCAAAGGAAGCGGAATCCGGTATGCATTTTGCAAATTGGCAAGCATTAAAGGGCAAAGTTACGTTTGTCGAAGAAAGCGGATTGACATCGTTTGTAATGCCCGATGAGGATGTGGAACTTAAAGCAGTATACGAGATAAATAAATACAAAGTAAACGTGACTTGCGAGGGTAAAGGTACGGTTTCACCTGCGAACGGAACTCTTGTTGAACACGGAGGCAATAAAAAGTTCACATTTACTCCCGATACTGGATATCATATCAAAAGTGTTTTAGTAGACGGTACGGATATCGGAGAAAAAAACGGCGATGATACCGTTTATCCCGAATCTTATGAGTTTAAAAATGTTCGAGAGGAACATTCCCTTAAAGTAACTTTTGATGTTAATTTGTATAGAGTAGACGTTTATTATTATCAAAAGGGTGAAGATAATTATTTTACCAACGCAAGCATAATAAATCAGCCATACGGCAGCAGCGGTATAGCAGGCTTTCCCGCCAAATCCCTTAAGGACGGAGGAGACCTCGAAAAAGTAGTAGTAGACGGTACGGATATGGGTGCAATCACACGGTGGGAGTGGACGAATATAAGCGAATCACATGTGATAAAAGTTTATTACGAAAAGTCGGTAGCATAGGTATAGGACTGTTTTGGTGCAGTTCGGTTTAAATCTGCCTGCTGATTTGGCAAAAGTGCAAGTAGAAGCAAAATTTCACTGAGTATCATAAAAAGCGGTGTAAACCTAAATGGATTACACCGCTTTTGCATTTTTTTGCAATTTAACGCAGAACGGTCGCAGTTTAAGGCAAAGTTACACGTTTGAGTTTTTGCAAGGCGAAAGACAGTATGGTGTTTGCAAAACAGCTATAAGAGAAAAAAGATATTTCCCGTAAAACAAAAATCTCCCAAAGAATAATTCTATGGGAGATTTTTGTTTGATTTTGTGCATTTTTAACAGCCTGTTCTGATTGACGAACCGACCAACCCCCTCTTGTATACGGGTGGCAAGGTTTAATTTCAAGCGGTCAACGGGGTTATATGATTATATGTATATGCAGTATTTCTCACTTTAAAAAACTTAAAGTTTGCCGACGGGGAAATATGTACGGGAGTTTTTAACTTAAAGTTCGCCGTCGGGGGAAAGAAGAGAAATAAGGCGTTCCAAATCGTCGCGGGAGAAATAGTCGATTTCTATTTTGCCCTTTTTCTCACTGCCGTTGATTTTTACTTTTGTTCCCAAATGCAAACGGATATTTTCTTCAATGCGTTCAAACTCGGGCACGGTTTTCTTCTTCTTGGGCGGTTTTTGGTTTTGTGCATTTTTAACTGCCTGTTCTGTTTGGCGTACCGACCAACCCTCGCTGACGGCACGGGAGGCAAGTTTTACCGCAAGAGCACTGTCTTCAAGTGCCAGAAAGGCACGGGCGTGCCCTGCGCTCAATGCGGAAGAAATTACCGCTTGCTTTATTTCTTCGGGCAGTTTCAGCAAACGCAGTGCGTTGGCAACGGCAGACCTCGAAGAACCGATGCGCTCCGCAACTTCCTGTTGCGTAAGGGAATAGTCGTTCATAAGTGCGTCGATAGCCACGGCGGTTTCAATGGGGTTAAGGTCTTCCCTTTGCAGGTTTTCCACAAGGGCAAGTTCGCATACCTGTCGGGGAGAAAGTTCCTTAATTATGGCAGGCACTGTGGTGAGCGCAAGTAATCTGCACGCACGGTAACGCCGTTCACCTGCGACTATTTCGTAACGGTCACCTTTTTTCTGTACCGTTATAGGCTGCAAAAGCCCGTTTGCACGGATAGATTCAGCCAAGGCTTCAATACTTTCGCTGTCAAAAGTCTTTCTCGGCTGTGATTTATTTACATCAATGCTGTTTATGGGCAGTTCGTGGATATATTCTCTGTCAATTTCCGTATCAAGCGTTTCAATGGAAAAATCTTCGCCCATAAGAGCGCCCATTCCTCTGCCTAATCCTGTTTTTTTCATAATCCGTTCCTTTCGATTATCTCTTTGCAAAGCGATTTATATGCAAGGGCACCGGGACAGTAGGGGTCAAATGCCTGTATGGGCAAGCCGAAACTGGGTGCTTCCGCAAGGCGCACGTTTCGCGGAATATATGTGCGGTATACTTTTTTTGAAAAATATTTTTTTACCTCGTCAACAACCTGCTGTGAAAGGTTGGTACGGGAATCGTACATAGTGCAAACAACACCGTTGATATCAAGGGACGGGTTAAGATTTTGCTTTATAAGTTTTACGGTGTGCACAAGCTGTCCCAAGCCTTCGAGAGCGTAAAATTCGCACTGTATGGGCACGAGAACACTGTCGGCGGCGGTAAAAGCGTTGACGGTAAGCAAGTCAAGCGAGGGGGGACAGTCGATAATAATACAATCGTATTTATCTCTGATACTTTTAAGTGCATTGCGTAAAAGTTGTTCCCTGTCCTTTAATGCCACCATTTCAACCGTGGCTCCGGAAAGTTCGGTGTTCGCCGGAATAATAAAAAGCCCGTCGGTTTGTGTTTTAAAAGTGCAATCCTCTATATTGGCATTGCCGATAAGCACGTTATATATGCCGGGCAGATTTTTTTCAACACCCAATCCGCTTGTGGCGTTGCCCTGTGGGTCAAGGTCAAGGAGAAGAATTTTTTTGCCTTCCCGTGCAAGACCTGCCGAAATATTAACGGCAGAAGTGGTTTTTCCCACTCCGCCTTTTTGGTTTGTTATTGCAAGAATCATTTATTCTTCCTCCGAAGTTGCGGAAAATATTTCGTACTGTCGGTCAAGCCGAGCGTTTACCTGCGTAAGTGAAGTTTGAAGCGTACGGATCTGCTCGGAAGTTCTGTCGATTTTCCTTAAAACGTACATTGACGAAAAATCGATCGCTTTGCCCGGAAGACGGCGTAGTGAAAGTGTGTTAAATTCTTCCTTTAAACGGGCGATCTTTTTGCTTTTAGCCACAAACAGCATATGGTGGATAAATTCCGCAATTAACCAAACTGACAGAAGTAACAAAAACGGCGAAGTAACTTTAAATACGGCAGAGTCATTGCATAACGTGAGCACGGCAATGCCCGAAATCAAAGCAATTCCGAAAGAAAGATACTTAAAGGGCGAAAAGAATATTCCGAGGTCGTCCTTTATAAGATAATTGGAAAGAGTAACGGTGTTTTCGTTATGGTATGCATCAAAATAGTCGTCCCACATAGACCTGTAACGTTTGGGAAGATGCATTGAATTTATTGCCAAAATAATATTTTCACCGCTTTCCGTGTGCAAAACACGGATAATTCTTTTAAGGGGAATAAAACTCAAAAAGTACAAAACCGCATCGAGCAGTACAAAAAGCGCTATTAAAATAATTGCGACCAAAACTACGTTTTCCGCATTAAAGTATAATTTCATAAAATCGGATACCGTTTGCATAAAAACCTCTCCTATAATTATATTTCTATTATTGTAGCAGATAAAGCGGTATTTTGTCAAGAAAAGCATTGGTAAAACGGACATAAAGAGCATATCTTTGTAAATCGGGAAAATATTTTGCATTTTAAAGAAAAAAATACTTGACAGGATTGCTTCTTTGGAATATAATAGACCCGTTGAATGCGAGTGTGCTGGAATTGGCAGACAGGCATGACTAAGGATCATGTGTCAACAGACGTAAGGGTTCAAGTCCCTTCATTCGCACCAAATAAGGTTGATAGTTTTGATACGAGAGTATCTGAAACTATCAACCTTTTTCTTTTTGCCAAAATGTCTGTGGCACAAGGCTTTTCTGTCCTTTGTGTTTCGGGAAAAGTTTCATTATGGGTATTCGGGTGTGGTTTTTCTCCGCTCCGGAAGTCCTCTTTTTGCATAGGCGACAGGCAGGAAGATATTGATAAATTCTATTCCGTGGGAATAAAATGCGGAAATTTTAAGCACGTTATATGGGACCTGTCCAATAATACGGGCGGTAATTTCGAATTTCCGAAAAACTTTTTAAAAGGCTTGTACGGAACGTTCACCGATATGGTGAAAATTTTCGAATTGCATTCGTCTCTTGTCAGTGCCAAGGAAACGGGAAAGATAAAAGAAGTGCCTTATAGTTTAAACCGTACGAAAAATACCGATTTGCCCGTAAAAGACGTTTTGTTCGGCGGAAGATTGCACGTGATTTTAAACGACGGAGTTGCTTCTTCGGCAGAATTGGCGCTTGCCTACGCAAAAACGTACCCGAACGTAACCTTTTACGGTTGCAATATGCTTGGAATAGGCAGATTCGGCGATTTGCATATTTATTATCTGCCCAATTTCAAAATTGTACTCTGGTGTCCTCAAACAGTTTTCGGTGTTCATATTCGGGAAAACGTCGGTATAACATCGGATTATTGGATCGACAGCCCAACTCCCCTCTCCGCAGTGCTGACGGAGATTGGGAGGGGAGAAGTTGTTTGAAGATATTGACTTTTTGCGAAAAAACATCATCCGCACAAAAAGCCCTTGACAAATGCGGTAACGGTTGATATAATCGGCGTA
>CAZBLS010000020.1:0-22107 GCA_964492705.1 uncultured Oscillospiraceae bacterium
TTGCTTCTTCTTTTGTAAGCACGCCTTTATCCACCATTTCCTGCACAAAAGAATGATCTACGCTTATCTGCTCTCCGCCCTTATCGGAAAACATATAACAGCGACTGTCACCTACGTTGGCGATATAAACGGTATTTCCGTCAATAAGAGCGCAAACGGCGGTCGTACCCATACTGTCATATTCGTTTTTCGATCTTGCGGTATTAAGCACGGTTCTGTTGGCATTCATAAGCGCTTTGCGCAGAAGCAAGGCTTTGTCCTTTTCTCCGAAATTCTCTTCTACGAAAAGAACAATATCCGAAACCGCCAACGCACTTGCTATCTCGCCTGCGTTTTCACCGCCCATACCGTCGGCAACGACAAACAGATCTTTTCCGCTTTCTTTGGGTACGTAGAAAAAATCCTCATTATTGCCCCGTATCATTCCTTTGTTGCTGGCACCGAAGTATTGCATTTATTCTCCCTCTTTCAAAAAACTCCTTCTCAACTGACCGCACGCTCCCGAAATATCCGCTCCCATTTCTCTGCGAACGGTCACTGAAACGTTTTTATCCTCCAAGTATTTTTTAAAAGCATTGACCCGTGCCGGCGAAGAGCCGTTAAGCCCCGTTTCACTCACCGAATTAAGTGGTATAAGGTTTACGTGACACTGCATTCCCCTTATAAGTGCGGTAAGTTTATCCGCACACTCAAAAGTATCGTTTAATTCATTTATCAAAGCGTATTCGAAAATTGCCCGTCTGCCGGTTTTTTTAACGTATTCTCTTACCGCATCCACCGTTTCTTCCACGCCGTATGCCTTTGAAATAGGCATTATCCTGCGCCGTATTTCGTCATCGGGTGCGTGAAGCGAAAGAGACAGCGTAATACCGAAATTTTCTTCCGCAAGACGTTTTATTTGCGGTACGATACCGCAGGTTGAAAGAGAAATATTCCTCTGGGAAATATTAAGTCCGTCAGCACTTGAAACAAGGCGCAAAAACGAAACCACGTTATCGAAATTATCAAGAGGTTCTCCGCTTCCCATAAGCACTATATTGGTAACGCCCCGTGAATTTTTGTCCGCATTATCCATGTTTGCGCTTACGACCTGACCCAATATCTCGGCAGGTTCCAAGGAGCGTACAAGACCGCCCAAAGTGGAAGCGCAAAAACGGCAACCCATACGGCAACCCACCTGTGTTGAGACACACAGAGTATTGCCGTGCTTATAGTGCATAAGGACGCCCTCTATTATATTACCGTCCTCCAACTTATAAAGGTATTTTACCGTGCCGTCCATACGTGAAACGAATTTTTCGTAAATTTCCGCTCCGCCCACCGTCCAGCCGTTAAGTGTAAGTTTTTCTCTTAAACTTTGGGATATATTTATTTTTTCGAAACTCTTGCCCGATTGCAGTCCCGAATAAAGCTGTTCGCCTCGGAACTTCTTTTCTTTTAAAGAAAGAACAAGTTCTTCCGTCTCGGTTTTAGAAAGGTTTAAAAGTTTCAATTTTTTACCATCCTTGCAATAAAAAATCCGTCTGTTTTGTCTTTGTGGGGATAAAGTTGAATATATCCTTTTGACATATCTCTGCCATGTTCGAACTTTTCGCCGAACAGACCGTCCGCTGAATCAAGTTTAAACTCCGGATTATTCTTTAAAAAGCGCATAACGTTATCAAAATTTTCCCTTTTCCTTACGGTACAGGTGCTATAAACAAGCACGCCTCCCGATTTAAGCATTTTTCCGCAGTTATTAAGCAGCGCATACTGTATTTCTTCAAGTTCTCGGCAGGATTCTTCCGTTACCGAATTTTTTATCTCCGGTTTTTTATCCGTTACACCTAAACCGCTGCACGGCGCATCTATGAGTATCCTGTCAAATTCGCCCTCCAATCGGGCAGTTGTCATATCTTCACATCTTGCGTCGATTATATTTTCGCATCCGGCACGCTGTGCGTTTTTGCAAATCAGTTCAACCCTGTGAGGGTGTTTGTCGCAAGCCACTACCGTACCCGATTTTATCATTGAAGCGATACACACCGTTTTTCCTCCCGGTGCCGAACAGGCATCCAGTATGCGCTCGCCTTTTTGGGGCGAAAGCGCAAGGCACGCCGAATACGATGCTTCGCTTTGTATAAAGCAGGAGTTATCGAAAAAAACGCCGTTAATATCGGAAGTATAAAAGAAATTATCGTAATAAATTCCCTTTTCACCGCCGTATTTAAGTATTTTTTCATCTGTTTTATCTTTATCCGTGCGCACGGAAGTTGTACGTTTGCCCTCAAATGCACAAAACTTTTCCGCTTCTTCCTGTCCTAAATCCGAAATAAGTTCACGCACGAAAAACAGAGGATATGAATATTTTACCGAAATATATTCCGCTTTGTTTTCGGGATAAACTATGTTTTCCCTGTTTTCCGCAATTTTCCTCAATACGCCGTTTACGTAGCCTTTAAGCATACCTTTACCAACGTTTTCGCACAGATCAACACTCGTTTTGACTGCCGAAAAATCGGGAACTTTGTCCATATACATTATCTGATACGCACCGAGGAGAAGTATATTTTTTATTTTAGGCTGTATGCGGCCTTTGGCATAAAGGGAAATAATATAGTCAAGATTTATCTTCTTATCAAGCGTACCGTAGACAAGTGCACTTATAAATGCCCTGTCCCGAGGTTCAAAGCCGTCAAGACCGTCTTTCAGTGAAAGATTTGAGTACTTTCCGCCCCTTATTATGCCGTCAAGCAATATAAAAGCCTGTTTTCTTGCCTTATCCATTTGTCATCTTATCCGCTTTAAGAGTATGTCCGAGCAAAAACGCTTTTGACTCCATAATTTTAGTTCCCGACAACTGTACAGTGTCAAGCACGATCACTTCACCGTTTCCGCAAGCGACTTTAATACCCGTTTTGCTGTCGGCACATATTATACTGCCTGCGCTCTTATCTGTTTTTTCTTCTGAAATGTGGGTAGAATAAACCTTTATCACATCTTCACCGCAAACCGTCCACGCAACGGGCCAAGGGTTAACACCACGCACGAAATTGCATATTTCCCTTGCACTTTTCGTAAAATCGATAAAAGCAGTTTTCTTATCAAGCATCGGGAAATGAGTGGCTTGGCTATTATCCTGTTTTTTGGGTTTAAGTTCGCCTTTTTCCAAAAGACGCAACGTTTCCGTCAAGGTTTCCCCGCCCAAAGATGCAAGACGTTCAAAAAGTTCGCCTGCCGTTTCGTTTTCGCCGATTTCAAGTTTTTTCTGCAAAAGAATATCTCCCGTATCCACTCCGATATCCGTAAGCATCGTAGTGATACCCGTCTCTTTTTCGCCGTTTATTACCGCCCACTGTATAGGTGAAGAACCCCTGTATTTAGGCAAAAGGGAAGCGTGCACATTTATACATCCGAATTTTGCAGACTCCAAATTTTCTTTTGAAAGTATCTGTCCGAATGCCGCCGTTACCATAAGGTCGGGTTCGAGGCTCTTTAAGAGTTCGGGATTTTCCCTTATCTTTTGCGGTTGAAAAACAGGAATATTTTTTGAGATTGCATATTCCTTAACAGGCGAAAACGCAAGTTTATTTCCACGCCCCTTGGGTCTGTCGGGTTGCGTGAATACGGCTTTCACGTTATATCCGTTTTCACAAAGCGCTTTAAGGGATTCCACCGCAAAATCCGGTGTGCCCAAAAATACAATATCAATCATCCTGTCCGAGCCTCGTTGCCTTATCGGTAAAGAGTATTCCTTCAAGATGGTCGGTTTCGTGGCAGAATATGGTTGCCACAAAATCCTGCGCCTTATATTCCATAAGGTTGCCCTCTCTGTCATATCCCTGTACCGTTACTTTTTTAGGTCTGTCCACGTGTCCCCTTATACCGGGTACGCTTAAACATCCCTCAAAACTGTCCTGATGACCGGACTGCTTTGTTATCACGGGATTTATAAGTTCAAGTATTTCGTCACCCGTATCAACTAAAATTATGCGTTTAAGTATGCCTACTTGGGGTGCGGCAAGACCTACGCCGTTGGAAACGGCAAGGGTTTCACGCATATCGTCGATAAGTGTAATGATCTTTTCGTCTATCTGTTCAACTTCACGGCACCTTTTTCTGAGCAAAGGTTCCGTATCTTTTAAAATATTCCTGATTGCCATAATAATTCCTCTTAAAACATATTTACGGGATTTATCTGTATATCGCAGTACAGATTACCCGATGCCGTATTTTTGACCGCACCGATTATATCTTTTTCAATTCCGTCGGTCGTATCCGTTTCTTTAAGTTTTATAAGTATCTGACGGCGGTACGTTTCGTTAAGCCTTGCAATAGGCGCCTGATTACACTGCGTATAGAGCACCTGTTCTTTTTTGTCGCTTAATACCTTGCAAATTTTTTCATACGAAGACATTGACGCATTAAAAACTTTTTCCGCATCTTCCGATGTGTACAGTACACGTATTATCCTCGAAAAAGGCGGATACCACATTGCTTCGCGCTCTTTTATTTCCTGTGCGTAAAATGCTTTGTAGTCCTGTCTGCGTGCACATTCTATAACGAAATGCTTAGGCGAATAAGTTTGTATAATTACGTATCCCTGCTCCTGTGCACGCCCTGCACGCCCCGAAACCTGCGTCAAAAGGGAAAACGTCCTTTCTCTGCTTCTGAAATCGGGCATTTTAAGCATAGCATCGGCGGTAACCACCCCCACAAGAGTAACGTGCGGAAAATCGTGTCCCTTTGCTATCATCTGCGTGCCGATCAATGCCTGTGCTTCACCGGTTGCGAGTTTGTTAAGCAATTTATAGTGTGCGTCTTTGCCTCTTGTAGTGTCCACGTCCATACGCACGGTGGTTTTGTCGGGAAAAAGTTTTTTAAACTCATCCTCTATCTTTTGCGTACCCGCACCGAACTGCTTAATGAATTTACTTCCGCAATTGGGGCAGGTCTTGGGCAACGGAATTTCGTAACCGCAATAGTGACACCTAAGTTTATCAACGGTGCTGTGATACGTAAGGGAAACGTCGCAGTTTTCACAGGTCACGGTCTCTCCGCAAGCACGGCACATAACGAAACTGGAATATCCCCGTCTGTTTAAAAACAGCATTAACTGCCTGTTTTCGGCAAGAGTTCTGTTCATCGCCGAATAAAGTTTTCTTGAAAAAACCGACCTGTTGCCGTTGGCAAATTCTTCGGTCATATCCACGGTTTCAACCGGCGGAAGAGGTCTTCCGTTGGCACGTTCGTTCATTTCAAGCAATCTGAACTGTCCCTTTTGTGCTCGGTAATACCTTATAACCGAGGGTGTTGCACTGCCCAAAACAACGGGACAGCAATTGTATTTTCCTCTTTCGAGAGCAACTTCCACCGCATCGTAACGGGGATGGGTTTCCGAAATATAGGACGTTTCGTGTTCCTCATCGACTATTATCAGCCCCACGTTTTCTATCGGTGCAAACACCGCAGAACGAGCACCGATAACAATACGTGCCTCGCCTGTGCGAATGCGCTTCCACTCGTCGAGCTTTTCGCCCGAACCGAGCGCACTGTGCAGTATGGCAATGCCGTCTCCCAATTTTTTTCTGAAATTAAGTACCATTTGCGGTGTAAGCGAAATTTCGGGAACAAGCACAAGTGCCGTTTTACCGCTTGCAACGACGTTGTTTATGGCACGCATATAGACTTCGGTCTTGCCCGAGCCTGTTACTCCGTGCAACAAAAAAGGTACATATTCGTCCCGAGATTTTAATATTTCACTTAAAACCGCTTTTTGGGAAGAATTAAGTTCAAGCCAACCCGAACGCTCGGGTGCAATATCCAAATACGGTGACCGCTTTACTTCTTCGTTCACCGTCTCCGCTATTCCGTCGGCGATTATTTTTTTCAGCGGTTCATAACATCCGCCCACAAGCAAATTCAGTTTTGATTTTTCCGTTTCGCCTGCTTCCAAGAGCAGTGAAACTATCCTGTATGCCTTTGTACCGCTTTTAAGGGAAGAAAGATATTCTTCCGCTTTTTTTCTCTCTGCACAAAGTCTTACCGTCTGAACAAATTTCGCCTTTTGTCCACCCCTTACTTCGGACGGGACGAAAAGTTTTATTGTTTCGGACAGAACGGCGTGATATTTTTCAGCCAAAACCTTTGCCAAGAATATCTGTTCTTCTGTAAGTACCGCTTCATCACCGCACACGGAATATATCTTTTTTATTTTATTTTCGGGTAAATCCGTATTTGCGGTAATTTGCATAACGTAGCCGTCCACGAACCGAGGTCCGAACGGAACTTTTACATGCATACCCACCCTTACGTTTTCGGGTACGGCATAGGTAAAAAGCCTGTCCACGTCCTTACTTGAAACATCTACCGATACAAGAGCATAACTCATTTACGTCAGTTTTCTTCCCTTTTCTTCAAATCGTCGTTTTCAAATTCTTCAAGAGCCTGCAAAACAGGTTTGTATTCCTCGTTGCACTCGTCAAAATCCACCATCTGCCTTGCTCTCTTGGAAACTATGGATGCAAGTTCATACTTGCACGAAACTTTACTTTCCGCTTTTTTACTTACAGGTTTGTACATACTTTTTTATCTCCTTATTTTACAAGTTCGTCTATAAGATCTGCGTTACGTTTTACCGAACACTTTTCCGCTTTTACTATGGCTTCGATTTTCTCCGCCGCATTTTCCACCCTGTCGTTTACAACCACATAGGTGTATGAATTAACACGTTTTATCTCCTCTTTCGCAAGAGAAAAACGCTCGTTTATCAGTTCCTCGCTCTCTCTGCCCCTACCGATAAGCCTGTTTTTAAGTTCTTCCAGAGAGGGCGGTGCAAGGAATATGAACGTACCGTCGGGATAAACTTTTTTTACGTTTTCCGCACCGTTCATTTCAATTTCAAGTATAACGTCACGCCCGTTTTCAAGCTGTTCCAAAACATACTGTTTGGGTGTTCCGTAATAATTGCCTGAATAACCGCAGTTATATTCGAGCAATTCGCCGTTATCTATCATCGTTTCGAATTCTTCTTTTGTTTTGAAAAAATAGGTCTCTCCCTCTTTTTCCCCGATACGCATATCTCGCGTCGTTGCCGAAACCGACACGCACATATCTTTGTTACGCTTGGTCAGTTCCTGACAAACAGTTCCTTTTCCGCATCCGGACGGACCGCTTATTACAAGCAAAATACCCTTATTCTTCACTGTTCTCCTCCGTTTCTTTCAGCCTGCCTGAAATAGTTTCCGGCAAAACAGCCGACAGTACTATATGTCCGTCATCGGTAAAGATTACCGCACGGGTGCGTCTTCCGCAAGTGGCGTCGATAATTTTTTCTTTCGTTTCCTGTATCATACGCCTTATCGGAGCCGAGTCCGGTGAAACAACCGCAACTATACGCCCTGCCGACACCATATTACCGAATCCGATATTTATAAGTTTTGTCATAAAAACACCTATTCGATATTCTGTATCTGCTCACGCAGTTTTTCTATTTCACCCTTTGCCGAAACCACAAGTTTTGCAATGTCGGCATCTACGGATTTAGAACCTACCGTATTGACTTCCCTGTTAAGTTCCTGTATGAAGAAATCAAGTTTTCTGCCTACACTTTCTTCCGAGTCCATATACTCCCACATATTTTTTATATGAGTATCAAGCCTAACAAGTTCCTCGTCAATGGCGATCTTGTCGGCATATATGGCAACTTCCGTATGCAGTCTCTGCTCGTCAATTCTGCTGTCTTCAAGCAAATCTTCAAGGCGTTTTTTAAGTTTCTGCGCAAAAAGAGCGGTATTCCCATCGCTTTTCGCCTTGATCTCATCGGCAATGCTTTTAATATTCGTAAGTTTGTTTTTAAGGTCCGCACCGATTTTTTCGCCCTCGGTACTTCTTGTGGCGTTGAGCGCCTGTGCCGCTTCAAAAAGCGCTTTGGCTGCAAGGTTTGTTACCGCTTCCCTGTCTTCATCGCATTTTGTGAGAGTAAGCACATCAGGCAACCTTGCCACATCCGAAACTTTAATATCGTTTTCAAAGCCGAAAGAAGCAACCGTCTCAAAGGCTTCCCTGTACTTTTGAACAAGTGCGGTATCTACCGTAACTTCACCGGAATCGTTACGTGTATTCCTGTAAGTTACGTTTACTTCAACGTGACCTCTCGCAATGTACTTACCGATTTCTTTCCTGAAAAAATCCTCGGCAAAATTAAGCGATCGGGGCATATGCAAATTAATGTCCAAAAATCTGTGATTAACGGATTTTAATTCCACCGTCAACTCTCGTCCGTCGTTCTCCGCTGTGGAAGAACCGTATCCGGTCATACTTTTCAATTCCAAAATCCTCCGTAATTTACCTTTATACTCAATTATACCATATTTTTCGCCTGTTTTCAAGCGTTTTAGCGGTTTCAACCCAAAAGTGACAAAAATTTTTCTTCCGAAATTATCTCTATACCCGCTTTTTGAGCCTTTTCAAGTTTGCTGCCTGCATTTTTACCGCAAATAAGTATATCTGTGCGCTTGCTGACGGAAGACTGAACTTCTCCGCCCAGTTCAATTACCTTTGCCGATATCTCATCCCGTGTAAACTGTTCCAGTTTACCTGTAATTACCACGCCTTTTTGAGAAAAATACGTATCTCTTCTCTGCTCTTTTTCTTCCGTCGGACACACTCCGCAAGCAAGAAGTTTATCCAACAATGCCTGTTCACGCACAAAGAAATCGCAAATGCAATCAGCAACTGTTTCACCTATATCGTTAAGTTCAAGCAATTCTTCTCTCCCTGCGTTGCGCAGTGCTTCAAGCGTTTTAAATCTGTGAGCAAGGTCTCTTGCGGTTTTAATACCCACGTTGGGAATGCCTATGGCATAGATAAACGCACTGAGTGTACGCTCCTTACTCTTTTCAAGATTACTTAAAAGGTTATTCGCCTTTTTTTCCTGCCAACCGTCAAGATTTAAAAGTCCGTCAAAATCAAGTTTATACAGATCCGCCACATCGCCGATATCGAAACTTTCCACCAACTGCTCTGCCGTTTTGTCGCTTAAAGTTTCAATATCCATTGCATCCCGTGATGCAAAATGCGAAATTCTCGAAACTATCTGGGGACGGCAGTAAGTACTGTTGGGGCAGTACAAAAGCATTCCTCTTTCTTCAAGGGGCGTTCCGCAAGAGGGACAAATACGGGGAACTTCTATTTCTTCACCCTGTTCGTTTTCGTCCGCAACTCCCATAATTTCGGGAATAACGTCATTGGAACGCCTTACCCAAACGTCCACTCCGAGTTTTACTTTTTTTCTTTGAATATCCCATTTGTTGTTAAGCGTTGCACGTTTTACCGTGGCTCCGCCTATGTCTACCTGTTCAAGTTCCGCAGTGGGCGTTACTTTGCCCGTTCTGCCCACATCCCAAACCACGTTTAAAAGTTTTGTGGGAACTTCTTCGGCAAAGAACTTATAGGCTATTGCCCATTTGGGAAATTTTTCCGTATAACCTATCGCTTCGCGCATTTTAAAATCGGTAACTTTTATTACCATACCGTCTATTTGGAAATCAAGGGAATTTCTTCTCTTTTCGGCTTCTTCTATGGCTTTTATGATATCTTTCATACTGCCGTACGTTTCGTAAAAGTTATTTACGGGCAATTTCTGCTCTTTTAAAAAGTCCATTGCCTGTTTACTGTTTTCAAATTCCTTGCCCTCAATTACACCGATATTGTATAAATAAATATCAAGATTTCTGCTTGCGGTGACTTTCGGGTCAAGATTGCGCAGTGCACCTGCCGCCGCATTGCGCGGGTTTTTAAGGGGTTCGGAAGCGGTTTCGTTATACTTATCAAAGGCGGAGATCTTCATTATTCCCTCGCCCTGTACTTGAAGTTTGCCTTTAAAGGGAACCGTAAGAGGAAGCGAACGGATAGTTTTAGCCTGTTCGGTTATTCTTTCGCCCACAATACCGTTACCCCTTGTTACCGCATCGGTAAGCACGCCGTTTTCGTAAGTTAAATTAACGGTAAGCCCGTCGAATTTATATTCAAGGGAATAAACCGGGTCTTTTCCGAATACTTCTCTCACACGCCTTAAAGTTTTTTCCTCCCAAGCGTAAAGTTCTTCAAAACTCTGTGCCTTGTCCATTGACCAAAGCCTTTTTTCATGGGTAACGCTTTCAAAACCTTTTATAGGCTCTCCGCCCACTTTTCTCGTAGGCGAATTTTCAAGTACAATGCCCGTCTCTTCTTCAAGACTTTTTAATTCTGCATACAGTTTATCCCATTCGTCATCGCTCGCAATAGGCTCATCAAGAACGTAGTAATGATAATTGAGTTCATTGAGCCTCTCGGTAAGTTCACCCATTCTATCCATATCTATTCTCCGATTATTTCAAGATTTGCCTGCTGTGCCATAAGGTTTTTCACGCCGTTATTTTCAAAAGCAACGGTGACCACGGTTTTTTCTCCGTCGCCCTTAACGGCAATTATTCTGCCCTCTCCGAAACGGCGGTGTTTTACTTTCATAGCCGTTTTCCAACTAACGTCGGTATTTGTTTTTTTCTGCGCCACGTAGGAATTTCCGCCCGTATTGGCTTTGGGCTTATAGGTGCTCTTTTTCTCCTGCGAAAATCCCGAAAAAGCATCGCCCCATCCGTCATCGAAAAGGGACGTTGACCTCCTTGCTCCGTCAAAATTACGCTTGGGTACGGTAAGAAGCGTCTCACAGCAACCGTTCGGTATTTCCGTTAAAAACCGTGAAGGCGGATTGCGTTTAAACTCGCCGTACTGCACTCTTTCGGTTGCACGCAGGAGATACAGTTTTTTCCTTGCCCTCGTAATACCCACGTAGCAAAGCCGTCTTTCTTCCTCTAATTCTTCCTTGCTGTCAGCAGCACGGGAAAGAGGAAAAATGCCTTCCTCCATACCCACAAGGAACACCGTATTGAATTCAAGTCCCTTTGCGGAGTGAAGCGTCATAAGGGAAACCGCACCCCGTCCTTGGGAAAGCACGTCGTTTTCTTCGGGTTCGGAAACAAGTGCGATATTTACAAGATAATCCGAAAGTGTTGCATCGGGGTTATCATTGAAGTAACCGCTTGCCGCATTCACAAGTTCTTCCAAGTTGGCAAGCCTTTCCTTTGCCTCGTCGCTGTTGTCCGCTTTGTACATTGCTCTCAATCCGCTTGCGTCAAGCATATAAGAAATAAAATCTTTCGGTGAAAGAAGCAAACTTTGCGTCATCAAATCGTCAACAACGGCGGAGAAAAGTGCGATCTTGTTTCTGTTTCTTCCCGAAATCGGGTGAGATGCATAATCAAGCACCACTCCGAGCATACTGTCGCCCGACTGTGATGCAACAGATTCAAGTTCGTTTATTGCAGAATCTCCTATTCCCCTTTTGGGAACGTTTATCACCCTGCGCAGAGCCACCTCATCGTCGGGGTTAACCGTCATACGCAAATACGCAACCGCATCTTTTATTTCTTTACGGCCGTAGAAAGGCTGTCCGCCGTACACGTTATATGGTATACCGCTGCCAAGCATCATTTCTTCTATAAGACGGGACTGACTGTTTGTCCTGTAAAGCACCGCATAATCGCCGTAATTTTTTCCGTTTGCCGTGCCCTGCAATATTTCCGAAACCGTAAACGCAGCCTCTGCGCGTCCGTCGGAAAGTTCTTCGACTCTGATTTTCTCGCCGTCGCCCTCTTCCGACCACAAAGTTTTCTTCTTGCGCTTTGTATTATTGGAAATAACTGCGTTGGCACTTTCCAAAATATTGTTTGTGGAGCGGTAATTCTGTTCAAGTTTTACCGTTTTGGCGTCGGCAAAATCTTTTTCGAATTCCAAAATATTACGTATATCCGCACCTCGCCAACCGTAAATACTCTGATCGTCGTCTCCCACCACGCAAAGATTGTTCCAATATGAAGACAGTTGCTTTATAAGCGTATACTGTGCCATATTGGTATCCTGATATTCGTCAACATGAATATACTTAAACCTGTATGCGTATTTTTCGCATATTTCGGGAAACTTATCAAACAAAAGAGTCGTTTTGATAATAAGGTCGTCAAAATCCAAAGCGTTTGATGCTTTCATACGCTTTTCGTAATCTTCGTAGATATCGGCGAATATTTCTTCTCGGGAATTTGTTGCGAGTTCCCTTGTTTTTTTAGGACTTTGCAACTTGTTTTTCGCATCGCTTATTACCCACATTGCCTGTTTTGCGCTGTATTCTTTAACGGAAAGATTTTTGCTCTCGATAATGCCGTTTAAAAGTTTTTTCTGATCGTCATCGTCATAAACGGTAAAATCCTTGCCGTAGCCCAATGCTTCGATCTCCCTGTGGAGTATTCTTACGCAAGCGGAGTGGAACGTAGATACCCAAACCTGCGCACCTGTTTCTTCACCGCAGACGTTTGCTATACGCTCTTTCATTTCCTTTGCCGCTTTGTTTGTAAATGTTATCGCCAAGATATTCCAAGGCGAAACTTTCATATCTATTATCAAATGGGCTATTCTGTGGGTAAGCACTCTCGTCTTTCCGCTTCCCGCACCTGCAAGAATAAGGAGCGGTCCCTCCGTGGTAACCGCCGCTTCTTTCTGATTTTTATTTAACAGTGCTTCATCTATAAAACTCATTGTCTTCTCCAAAAGTAAAAAATCGTTATATTGCCGTTAAAACATATTTATTATATCATATAAAACAAAAAAAGTCATCCTATAAATGTGCCGTAACACACATATAAACAACGTCATATTATAAAAGCGAGGAGGCTGAAAAATGAAACTGATTTCTTTGATTTTAATCTTGATTCTCTTACCGATAACCGGTTGTTCAAGAGAAAAAAGCAGGACGTTACGTGTAAATGAAGTGACCCATTCTATCTTTTACGCCCCGTTTTATGCATCAATTAATTTAGGTTTTTTTGAAGAAGAGGGCATAAAAATCGAACTTACCACCGGCGGAGGAAGCGATAAATCCATGACGGCACTTCTGTCCCGTCAGGCGGATATCGGCTTTATGGGACCCGAAACCGCAGTGTACGTATATAACGAAGGTCAAAAGGACTATCCCGTTATTATTGCACAGGTAACCCGAAGAGACGGCTCTTTTATAGTCGGAAAAGAAAAAGACAGCGCTTTTTCCTTTGAAAAGTTACGAGGAAAATCCGTTATCGGCGGACGGAAAGGCGGTATGCCGGAAATGACGCTTGAATACGTTTTGAAGAATAAAGGCATTGACCCCACTGCCGATTTAAATCTGCGTACCGACGTTTCTTTTGACCTTATGGGCGGTGCGTTTATGTCGGGTAACGACGATTACGTTGCACTGTTTGAGCCTGTGGCTTCAACAATGGAACTTGCAGGCGAAGGCTATATCGTAGCATCTGTCGGTGCGGAAACCGATTACGTTGCCTATACCGCAATGACGGTGTTAAAGAGTTTCAGAGACGAAAACAAAGAACTTTTGCAAAGTTTTGTAAAAGCTTTGAAAAAGGGTCAGGAATGGACTCGGTCAAATTCTCCTGCACGCATTGCGGAAGTTATTGCGCCATCTTTCCCCGACAGCGATACCGCTTTAATTGAAAACGTTGTCAAAAACTATAAAGCCATCGATGCTTGGAATTCTTCCCCCGCAACGGAAAAGAGTCATTTTGAACAATTACTGAAAATAATTTCATCTTCGGGAACAGACGTGAAAAACGCCGATTTTGAAACTCTTGTGGACAATTCCTTTGCAACGGGTGCGTAATCCGACCTTTTGCGTGTAATCTGACTTTAATAAAGACATCAAAAGGACCGCAATCTTATAAAAAAGATATAAATGCGGTCTTTTTCTTGCATATATTGATGCCGAACAGATATAATCGACAAAAAAACGGCAGAACGCAACCGTTCTGCCGCTACGAATAAATATTTTTCGGTCATCCGCCTGCCGTCAGCCGTTAAAGGCTCCTTAAAAATCCTTCAAGTCGGGATGCTATACGGGTATGACCTTTTTTGTTAGGATGAAGTCCGTCGGGCATAAAACGCTCTCTTACCGCATCTATTGAGGGTTGCATTCCGCTTACCCTGTAAAGGTCAAGTACGGGAACCGAATATTTTTTGCATATCTCGATTTCCGTATTTACGTAATCTTCAAGAGTTCCATCTATTCTTACGCCTCGTTCGTTGTGTATTCTGCCTGTTTCACCCAAGCGGTGAGTAGGTGTCATAAACACGGTGAGTGCTTCGGGGTATTTATTCATAAGAGTAGTTATTATAAAGTCCACCGCTCCGCAAAAAGTATCGCTTGTTTTATCGCCTATTTTCCCAAAAGGCGCATCTCCGTGGCCGTAATCGTTTGTTCCGCCGAAAACCACTATAATATCGGGATTTTCGCCCATTTGCTGTGCACGTACGCAGAAGTTTCCCTCAGGCTCGTGATTGTCGTTGGGGTCTTCTTGGCGAGCCATACGTGTTCCGCTTACGCCGTAACCGATACATTCCGCTCCCGTATTTTTTTCAAGCTGTTTCCAATAAACTTCATCTATGCTGTTGACTCCTATTCCCTGCGTGATACTGTCACCCAAGAAGAAAATTCTCTTACCTTTTAATTCCATTTCTATTTTCCTTTTACAGTTTTCTTAAAAATCCTTCAAGCCGTGATGCTATGCGTGCATTTCCGTTTTTATTGGGATGAAGTCCGTCTGGCATAAAACGCTCTCTTACCGCATCTATTTCAGGCTGAATACCGCTGACTCTGAAAAGGTCCAGCACAGGTATGGAATACTTTGCGCATATTGCTATTTCCGCATTAACGTAATCTTCAAGAGTTTTATCTTGCCTTATACCTCGCTCATTGTGAGTTCTGCCCGTTTCGCCCAAACGGTGAGTAGGCGTTAAGAACACAATGAGTGCCTCGGGATATTTATTTACAAGCACGTTTATTACGTAATCCACCGCTCCGCAGAAAGTATCGCTTGTTTTATCGCCTATTTTCCCGAACGGCGCATCACCGTGACCGTAATCGTTTGTTCCGCCGAAAACCACCACTATATCCGCTTCGTCATCCATTTGCGACGCACGCACGCAAAAATTGCCGTACTCTTCGTAAATATCGCCCTCTTCGGTCTGTTTGGCAAACCGTGTACCGCCGATACCGTATCCCACGCAAGTTGCGCCCGTGTTCTTTTCCAACTGTTTCCAGTAAACTTCGTCGATTTCAGTACATCCTGAACCTTTCGTAATGCTATCACCTAAAAAAAGAATTTTTTTGTCCTTTAAATCCATTTTACTTTCCTCCGAAATTTTACACTACGATTTTACCCCGTTTTTCCTCTTCTGTCAACACTTTTGCTTATGACGGCATATTATGTATCAGGTGTTGCAACACCTTTTTTTCAGTAAGGAGATCGATTTTATGGCAACGGTAGTCAAACTGAACAGCGTGTCAAAAACGTACCATACTCCCGACGGCGAAACCGAAGCCTTAAAAAATATCAGTTTTTCGGTGGAAAAAAGAGATTTCGTTTCCGTTATAGGCCCGTCGGGGTGCGGTAAGTCAACCGTACTTTCCGTTATTGCGGGACTCGAAAAACCCTCAAACGGCGAAGTTCTGATAAACGGCAAACCGCCGAGGGAAAACACGGTTGGATATATGTTACAGCAAGATCATCTTTTTCCTTGGCTCACGGTAACCGAAAACGTACTTTTGGGTCTTGAAATACAGAAAAAGAAAACGAAAGAAAGCAAAGCAAAGGCTGAAAATATGTTAAAGCAGTACGGTCTTTTTCTTTTTAAAGACGCTTACCCCGGCGAACTTTCGGGCGGTATGAGGCAAAGGGTTGCCCTGATACGCACACTTATTACCGACCCTCCCGTACTTTTGCTTGACGAACCGTTTTCCGCACTTGATTACCAAACACGGCTCAGTGTTTCCGATGACATCTACGGTATGATAAAAGAACAGCAAAAAACCGCAATTCTCGTAACCCACGATATCTCCGAAGCGATAAGTATGAGCGACAGGATCATAGTGCTTTCGCAACGGCCGGCAAAAATCAAAGCCATACACAAAATAGAACTTACGGGTGCGTTTTCTCCCATTGCAAGGCGCAAAGCACCCGAATTTTCAGCATATTTTCAAATGCTTTGGGAGGAACTTAACAATGAATGAGAACCTGTCTTCCGAACACAAACTGTACCTTGCAGGTATAAAACGGCGCAGAGCACTTAAAACTTTTTTACAGATTTCCGTATTTGTGCTCTTTTTTGCTTTTTGGGAACTTTTCTCCTTTTGCGGAATAATAAACCCGTTTATCTTTTCTTCCCCGTCACGCAGTTTGAAAACGGTCGTTTCGCTTTGGGGAACCGGACTTATGCGCCACGTGGGCATAACACTGTTTGAAACTCTTGCCGGTTTCTTTCTCGGAAGCGTGCTCGGGTTTGCAATCGCCGTAATCCTTTGGTGCTTTCCTCTGTTGAAAGAAGTTGCCGACCCGTATCTTGTCATATTAAATTCGTTGCCGAAAATTGCTCTCGGTCCAATAATAATAGTTTGGGTAGGTGCAGGAATCGGCTCGGTCATCACGGTAACTTTGCTTATTTCGATAGTCGTTTCCGTAATCGGTATACTGAACGGATTTAACGAAACCGAAAGTGAAAAACTGACTCTCCTTAAAACTTTCGGGGCAACGAAATCACAACTTTTTTTCAAAGTGGTTTTTCCGTCAAGTTTACCGAGTACCGTTTCCGTTTTAAAACTGAACATCGGTATGTCTTGGGTAGGCGTGATCGTGGGAGAATTCTTAAACTCCAAATCGGGGCTCGGATATCTTATCGTTTACGGCGGTCAGGTATTCAAAATGGATATAGTAATGGCTTCCACACTGATACTCTGCCTGCTTTCGGCGCTTATGTACTTTTGTATATCTCTTTTGGAAAAAGCCGTTTCACGCAGATAAAAAAATACCGCTCGCACTTAGTGAGCGGTATAATTTTTAAACGATGCCCGTCCTTGTAAGATCTGCTTTTTTAAAGTACACCGTCATTATAATGCTTGCCACAAGCCACCCTGCCGGATATGACAGTGCCACGGGAATTATTGTATTTGAAATAAAATTAGTCACCGCAAACAGATATATCTGTCTGAAAATCACAAAAGAGAACAGCAAAATAATCATAGGCGCACGACTGTTGCCTGCTCCCCTAAGAGAACTTGCATACACTTGGTTTACGCAACAGAGCACGTAAAAAGGCGAAATCAGCCTTAACAGCAACGTGCCGTATTCTATAACTTCCTTTTTATCGTTAAAGAAAGAAGTAAATTGCGGAGCAAATATCAGTATGGGTATCATTAGGATTACCGTTCCGGCTATTGAAAGAAGCATTGCGTACTTTACGCCTTTACGGGCACGGGCAACATCATTTATACCCAAATTCTGCCCGACAAACGTTGTCGCCGCAAGGGAAACGGCAGTTAATGGCATAAGCATAAGTTGGTCTATCTTGCCATAGGCTGTCCACCCCGACATAAAATCCGTATCGAAATAGTTTATGTAAGACTGTACAAATACGTTTGAAAATGCGGTAAGTGCCATTTGCAATGCGGCAGGTATGCCTATTTTTACAACTGCGGATAAAATCCCCCAATCCAACCCGAGTTTTTTGAAATTGAGTTTTACCGAAGACTGCGTATGCAAAAGTTCGGCAATAACAAGCAGTGCGGATATGCCCTGTGCAATAATCGTCGCATAGGCAACTCCCTCTACTCCCATTCCGCATTTAAGCACGAATACAAGGTCAAGTACCGTGTTTACCACTGCGGATACCACCAAAAACATAAAAGGCTTTACCGAATCTCCCACTGCACGCAGTATTCCCGAACCGATATTGTATATAAGCAGTCCGCTTACACCTGCAAAATATATGGTCAGATACTCTTGTGCTTCAACGTAAACGCCCTCGGGCATCTTCATCATATTGAGCAAAAACGGAACCAAAAGAATACCCACAACGGTAAATACGATGCACAGTATAAAAGTCGCCGTCATTGCAGTATGTACCGTTTTTTCCACTTTATCCGCTTTTTTTGCGCCGTAATATTGGCTTATAACTACACCTGCACCACTTGAAAATCCCATAAAAAAGCCTATCAAAAGGTTTATTATCGGTCCTACCGTGCCAACTGCGGAGAAAGCCTCGTTTGAAACATAGTTGCCCACTACCCAAGTATCCACGGTATTGTACAGTTGCTGAAATATATTGCCAACAAACAGTGGCAGAGCAAATGCAATTATATGTTTCACTATATTCCCCGACGTCATATCCACGTCGCCGTTCTTTTTAAAAAGTCTTCTCTTTGTTTCCGTCATTTCTTAACCTGCCTGTTCGTTTTCCCTTATATCTTTTAATATTCTTTCAACAGCCTGTTCAGCCGCTTCTCTTCCCCGTTTTAAACATTCTTCCGCTTTGTCCAAATTCATTGAAGAAATATCCTCCAAATCGGGTGCAATAACGCAATCGCAACTGCCGTAAACGTTTTTTGTAATCTCCCAATCACACATTTCAAATGCAGTCATTATGATTTCCATCATATTCTTTGCCTTTTCGTGACCCGTTCCCTTATATCCCACATCAACGCCGATAACGTAATCCGCTCCCATTGCACGCACCTGTTCAACGGGAACTCTCGTCATTACTCCGCCGTCCACAAGTTGCATACCGTCACTTTCCACAGGTTCAAACACGCCTGGAATGGCAAAACTCGCACGGCAGATCTTCGAAAGCCTGCCCTTATCGAGGGTTATACATTTTCCGCTTACCGTATCGCAGGCAATGGCGCAAAAGGGAGGAACGCAATCTTCCGCATTTTTCCCTTTTACAAGCATATCCACCAAATTTTCGGCTTTTTCACCTTTGATAAAACCTACTTTCGGAATAACTATATCTATAAACGACGACATATCTATACTTTCGCAAAGTTTACCTGCAAGATACATATCACTGCCGGTGCAGTAAAGTGCACCTGCTATCGCCCCTGCCGAACATCCCGAAACGTAATCAACGGGAACACCGTATTCTTTTAAAACCTGCAATACACCAATATGTGCAACTCCCCTTGCTCCGCCTCCGCCTAATGCAATACCGACTTTTTTCATAAACGCATCAACTCCGTAATACTTTTATATGGGGTGAAAAAATGCTTATATTTATTATTATACTCATCCTTTGTCTGTTTTTTCCCGAACGTGCGTTAAATTCCGTAACCGAATCGGTATCATTGTGGGCAAATAACGTGCTTCCGTCACTTTTGCCGTTTATGATTTTAAGTAAATCCCTTTTTTACAGCGGTGGAGTAAAGTTATTTTCCCATATTTTAAAACCCGTAATGCGCTTTTTGCTTATTCCGGATGAATATGCCTTTGCTTTTACGGTAAGTTTACTGTGCGGATACCCTACGGGAAGTGCGACCGTTGCACTTTTGTTTGATACAAACGAAGACATTGACTTCTACCCTGCAAATATATGTTTTTCATCCGGTCCAATATTTATAATCGGCACCGTCGGTACCCTTTTTTTACAAAACGGAAAAACGGGCGCATCACTTTATATCATCCACATATGTGCCCTTATAATTCTGTCCTTTTTTCTTTCTCCTAAACGGAAAATAAAAAAAGATTACGTTTTAGATATCGAGGGCGGTATGGGCGAAGCTGTCGGAAGTGCCGTAAGCGGAATACTCAACGTATGCGGATATATGGTGTTTTTCGGTTTAATGTGCGGTTTTATCAAGCCTTATCTGCCTGAAAATATTTTAATAAAAGGGCTTGTTTGCGGTATGTTTGAATTTACATCCGGCATTTCGATTTTAAGCCAAAGTATCGAAAACCTGCCTTTTATATCTTTTTTGCTGTCTTTCGGCGGAGGATGCGTTATCTTCCAAAGCCTTGCCTATCTTAAAGGAATAAATAAATTAAAATTTATCCTTATGCGATTTTTTTCGGGTATTATCGCATTTATACTGTGCTTTATTTACACAAAGACCGCCCTCTACGTACCTTTGGCAATAACCTTTGGCTTTATTGCCTTAAAGCATATATACGGGCGGAAACATACTATTTATTAAAATCTTCCACGTCTTGCGCAACTTGCTCATCGATTTCTCTTACTCGCTTTTTAAGTTCGTCAAAAACGCCGAGAGCATAATTATGCGCCGAAAGTTTTATCTCCTTGGCATTTTGGCGTGCCAAATCTATCATCTTTTTGGCTTCGTTTTCGGCATTGCGTGTTATTTCGTGTTCGGAAACCATTTCTTCGGCATTTTTCTGTGCCTGTGCAATGCACTGTTTAGCCTCCTCTTCCGCATCGATAAGAATTTGACGGCGTTCTTTCATAATATTTCCCGCACGCTCCAATTCGTTAGGCAAACTGTCTCTCAATTCATCAAGGATATCCAAACAGGCGTCGGTATCCACCAAAGACTTATCCGAAAACAGACCTTTTTTTGTTTGGCTGAGTTCTTTTTCCAATTCGTCAAGCAGGTTCAAAATCACGTTGTCCATAATAATTCTCCTATCTGTTATTTAAAAGTTTGTCTTTTACAAAAGAATGAATTTCGGGCGAGACCATTTTTGAGATATCGCCTCCGAGCCTACCTATTTCACGTACTATGCTTGAACTTAAAAAGTTGTGTTCAGGCTGTGCCATCATAAACACCGCTTCAAATTCGGGGTCGAGTTTTTTATTGAACGTGTACCACTGCAATTCGTATTCATAATCGGTAAGCGCCCGAAGCCCACGTACCGCCGCAGATGCACCGGTGAGATGCATATATTCTACCATTAAACCCTGATAATCGTCAACTTCTGCGTTTTTTATGCCTTTAACAGACCTGCGTATCATTTCAACTCGGTCTTCAAGGGAGAAAAAGCAATGCTTGTCGGGATTATTCATAACGGTAACGATAAGTTTGTCCGTCATTTTAGATGAACGCTCAATTATATCCAAATGCCCGACGGTTATCGGATCGAAACTGCCGGGATAAACTAAAACTTTCATTTTGTTCCTCTTATAAAAGTAAGTGCTTTTTTGCCGTATATACGCCTGTCACCTTCAAAGGTAAGATCGGTGGGATGTTCCAATATAAGAACGCCGTTTTCAGGCAAGAGAGCGGTGACTTCTCTTATTATTCTTTCATACGTTCCCGAAGAATAAGGCGGATCGGCAAATACGATATTGGGAAAATTACCCTTTAATGCTTTTAAAAGTTCAAAACTGTCGCCTCTGAAAACTTCAAATTCGCTTTCTTGAAGTATTTTCGAAGCATTTTGTTTTGCAAGGGATGCCTCTCTGTCAAAGAAAATACTTTTTTTCGCTCCGCAAGATACAGCCTCAATACCCATTTGCCCCGAACCTGCAAACATATCAAGGAAAACCTTATCCGCAAGTTCAAACCTTAAAATATTAAATACCGACTGTTTTATTCTGCTTGCCGTAGGGCGCACTTCATCTTCGCTTTTTGGGGAAGATATACCTTTGCCCCTGTATTTACCGCTCATCACCCTAAGCAAAAACTTTTCTTTCATTATAGTACCATAAAATCCTTTGTTTTACAACAGTTATTTTGTTTTAAGCTTTTTTAACGCCTCGGAAATAATTCTGCGCTCTCTGTTGCCGTACATATAGCCTATGCCCGATACAATAACGAACAGTGCAATGGGAATAAAAAACATAGGTGCCGCCACCGCATTGGGTGTTGTTATGTTTTGCAAATACGTTATTGCAGGTTGCGCAAAATCGATATTCAGCGCAGGATTAAACGACACAAATGCGGAAAGCAACGGTGCGTAAGGCAAAAAGATCAAATAAAGCAAAAGATAATATGCTTCATATGAAGCATAGTTGTCTTTTTGCCAGCCGTTATACGCAGTAAAAACAAATATTACCGCAAGAACGATTGCCGGAATCATTGCCGCAGTTGAGGCAACAACGCCTCTGTACGGTTTGTAATCTCCCTCTTTCGTATCTTTTTCACCGCAGGTAACGGAAGCATTCCATGCGATTATAAGGGTAAACGCCACAAACATAACTCCGAAGAGTATTTTGTACATCGTTGAAATCTCCGCAGAGAGAAAAAGCATCATACTTATAAAC
>CAZBLS010000021.1:0-22050 GCA_964492705.1 uncultured Oscillospiraceae bacterium
ACACGACCACCTTAAAGTGACACTGCGGCAGCATTTTTTGTGGGCGGTCCACCGCCGACCGTTTGAGGTTATGATACCACACCTTTCATTATTTAAATATATTTTTTTGCTAAATTCCCTTTTCCGACGTCATTTTGCGGTATTCGGCAGGAGAAACTTTTTTGATTTTCTTAAATATTCTGCTGAAATTATACACACTGGCAAAACCGCACAGTTCGCTTATTTCGGTTATGCTTAAATTCGTTTCCGCAAGTTTCCGTTCAGCCTGCCTTATTCTCACGGAAAGTACGTACCGTTTCGGCGTTGTTCCGTAGCGTTCCTTAAATACTTTTCTGAAATAGCCCTCGCTCATTCCCACTTCCCGTGCAAGCATTTCGTTATCCATTGAGCTATCCGAATAATTCTTTTCGATAAACCTTAAAATACGGGACTTTTCACCTTTCCCAAGCAAAATATCGAGAATGGAATAAAACAGGCTCATTTTTCCATACGGCTGTGTGCTGTCCCGCATTTTATCAAAGCTGTCCAACAGTTCATCCCTGTTTTCGTTTAGCGGAATAACGGTGAATCCGTCAAATATATGCTCCGTACAGGTAAAATTTATAAGCGGAAATTCGCCTTTGGAATTATTATACAGTTCATACGTCGCTCCTTGCGGTAAGAACACCGCATTATCGGGTGCGGAAACGTACTTTTTGCCGTTATGGGTATAAGTAATTTTCCCCTCCCTGCAAAAAGAGAGTCCGCAATAGGGTCTGTCGGTTATTTTAATATGCTTCCCCGCTTTTGCGCAAACAGTAACGGTATCGGTTATTTCTTTTACTGTAATTTGTTTCATTCCGCAATACACCTCGCTGAACATATTATACCATTTTAGACAACAAAGTCAACATTTTCCCTAAAAACAAGCACGAAAACGTTAAAAGCGAACCGTTTTCGCTATTGCATACGCATTTATGGCGTGATATAATCTTTAAAAAGAACAAAACGGAGGCAGACTATGAGTTTTTGGAACGATAATGAATTTGCAGGCAAAACAGCAGTTGTAACGGGTGCGGCTTCGGGAATGGCATTGCTCTTTTGCCAAAAATTTGTTGAATACGGCGGTAATGCCGTAATGGCGGATATCAATTTTGAAGAAGTAAGTAAAAAAGCGGAAGAAATAAACAAAGATTATCCCAACCGTGCAATAGGTGTTAAATGCGACGTTCGCTCCTATGAAGACGTATGTACCGTATGCAAAACAGCCACCGAAACTTTCGGCAGTATTGACGTTACGGTAAATTTGGCAGGCGGTGCGGAACTGCGTATTCTGTCTTTGGGCGGAGAATTCCCCGATATTCCCATTGAAGCCTACGATTGGAGTTTGGACGTAAACCTGAGAGGTCAGTTATACTTCGCTCACGCTTCGCTGAAACAGATGCGAGCGCAAAAAAGCGGTGTTATTATCAATATCGGTTCTATCACGGGTATGGAGGGATGCGATTCAAACGTAGGATACGCCACTTCAAAAAGCGGTGCCGCATACGGGCTTACAAAGTCCGTTGCCGAGTACGGCGCTCAGTACGGAATACGTTGCGTATGTATTTCTCCCGGTCCCGTGCTTACAAGAGCAGGTATGGCAAATATGCCCACTGCATTGGGCAGAGTCGCCGAACCTATCGAACTTGTGGATATGATGCTTTACGTCGCATCAAATAAGGGCGAATTTTTAACGGGAATCAATATTTTAATGGATGGCGGACGTTATATTATGAAAGACAAAAACCGCTTTTCGCCGAGGAAATAATTATGCGCAATTTTTTGGTAAATAACAGACCTACCCTCGTATCTATGATTCCCTCCCGAACAAGGGAACACGCATTGAAACTTATAAAGCAAAGCATAGACGAAGGTGCGGATGCTTTGGGCATACAGATAAATCTCTTAAATCCCGAAGAACGCAACTGCTATGAAGAACTGATCCGTGCCGCAGGAAATTTGCCCGTTTACATTACCTGTTACCGTACGCAAAACGGTATGAACGATGATGAAATTGCCGAAACTTTGCTTAATACGGCAAAATCCGGCGGAAGTCTCATTGACGTTATGGGTGACATATTCAACCGCTCAAAGGACGAACTTTCTCTCGACGGTGAAAGCATAGAAAAGCAGAAAAGACTTATCGAAAAAATTCATTCGGAAAACGCACAGGTTCTTATGTCATCGCACACGCAAAGATTTATGACCGAGGAAGAAGTCGCTTTTGCAATTAACGGGCAATTTTCAAGAGGAGCGGATATAGCAAAATTAGTTTCCAACGCTTCCTCGCAGGAAGAACAGTTGGAAAACTTCAAGATTTCCGCTTCGTTAAAGAAAATAACGGAAAAACCTTTCCTGTTTCTTTGCGGAGGTGAATACAGCCTTGCCCACAGGAGGATAGCACCTCTTATTTCGGGCGGTCCTTTCCTCTGTACGCCTGAGTACAATGACGCTTCAACGCCTTTCCAGCCCTTGATAAGCGAAGCAAAAAAGATACTTGAAGCAAACGAACGTATCTTTTCTTAAAAAAATAAGTTAAAATCTGCCTGTATGATAAAATGTCTTTCGGCAACAGAAACAAAAACCGTCCTATTTTTAAGGGCGGTTTTCCGCATATGTTTTTTTACGACAAAATCCCCAAACTTAAAACCGATATTTTAAATCAGGTACGGTTTAAAACCGTAATATGAGGAGCATTTTTTTATATTTATATATGCGCATATTTGCATTTATTCCAATATATCGTCGATTATATCGTCAATATGATATTTGCTTATCCCCTTATTGTTTATACGTTCGTTGGCTTCTTTTATTTTACCCAAGCAGGGTGTAATGCCCTTTATTCGTTTAAAAACCGTGCCGTTAAAAATAAAATCAAGCCCGTATACTTTTTGCGAACCGTATTTTGATATGTTTATCCTACTTTTTATCATTGACGTTCTCCGAATGTGTAATTTGATTTATTGGAAATATTTTACATTTTTATCAGTATTTTGTCAATCTCTTTTTTTCGTTCGATTGATTATTTTTTATAAAAAGAATTTTTGCAAGTCTCAAAAAAAAATTCCAACATATACAATTGCATATAAAGTCAAAATCATGCCTAAAAAGCAACGGTACGAAACGGCAGATTATCACAAGGGAATATCCGATGAAATTAGCCGATTGACGAGTGTAAAAGCAAAGATCGAGTGGCATTATGCCACTCGATTAATCGGTACTTTGATATAATCAATATGTATGATTGGATTTTGTATCCGTTTTTATATGCATTAATAAAACACGGTAAAAAGCAAATAAAAAAACAGGTAAGCAATAAAAACTCGCTTCCTGTCGGTTATATATCTCATTAAAAAACTCTTTTACAGTATCTTTTCCATCCATTTAACACTGTATCTCCTGCCGAATTTCTCTCCGCAACGGTTGAAATGTCCTACTTCGCTGTATCCCATTTTATGATGAAACCTAACACTTGCATCGGTAACGTAATTATCGTTTTCTTCGGTTGCACAGGTTATACAGGCATACAAATTTGTAATATTCCGTTTTTTTAACTCTTTTTCAAGTTCACCGTACAGCAATTTGCCTATACCCGTATTCCTTGCGTCTTTTTTTACGTAAACCGACACTTCCGCCGAGGGAAAATATGCTTCCCTTTTACCTAAACGCACCGCATAGGCATAGCCTAAGATTTTTCCGTGTTCTTCCGCCACAATATACGGATATCCGCCAAGAAGAACGTCCGATATTCTTTTTTCAAACTCCTCGCCCGTCGGAGAAACGATTTCGAAAGTTATTGCGGTATTTTCAACATAGTAGGAATAGATTTTTGAAATTTCTTCCCCATCACCCATATTTGCACTTCTTATTTTCATACTTCCAATATAGCCCCCTCTCCTAATTTTGCGGTAATAAAATTTTTAACCTGTTATGTTTAAATTTTTTTACGCAGTCGGTTGATGTTTACCGTAAGCCGTGTTAACGTCTGTAAAAATGTCAGTCTACCACAGTTTTTCCGTAAGAATTTCTCTGTTCTTGCTATTATTTGCCATAAGAGTATTAAGTATGCGATGCCCTTTTTTTGTTAAACTTATCTTTTCGCCGTTATATATAAGTGAGCCGTTGCCCCTATCAAGTACGGCACCTCTTTCGCCACACCGTTAATTGCGTGACGATTACGGTTTATGACTTCTTCAGTGATTTCTTTAATCTTTGCATTTTTTATCAAAAACTGTCACAAAAGCGCAAGTTTTTCCTTTTTTTGCAAGAACGGTTTTGTCCTATGCAATATAGAGCCCGTACATCAGTACTCTTCCAAGAAATTATGGCGTACTCCGTCCTTTTTATATGCTATCACCGTATCAAGGCACACGTTTTCAACGCTTTTGAAAATACACTTCTCCACATCCGGATTGGTCTTTTTCAGTTCTCTTATAAGTTCCTTTATCTCCTGTCTTTTTGAGCGTGTCTTACCGTCGCTTACAAGGGAATTCATTTCGGTGAACTTACAGGCGCACTGCAAAAAATGAAGTCCGTTATAATCTCTCCACGCTTTTATGTCATCTTCCCGAACAAGATAAAGGGGGCGTATAAGTTCCATACCCTCAAAATTTGTGCTGTGAAGTTTGGGCATCATCGTTTGAATCTGCGCTCCGTAAAGCATACCCATAAGCACGGTTTCGATAACGTCGTCATAGTGATGCCCGAGTGCGATCTTATTGCATCCCAATTCTTTGGCATATGCATAAAGATGTCCCCTACGCATACGCGCACAGAGATAACAGGGTGACTTTTCCACGGTAAATACCGAATCGAATATATCGGAATTGAATATTTTTACGGGTACGTTAAGCATACGTGCATTATCTTCTATCATTTTACGGTTAAGCGCGCTGTAACCGGGATCCATAACTATATATTCCGCCTCAAACTTCACTTTGCCGTGAATTTGAAGTTCCTGAAAAAGTTTCGCCGTAAGCATTGAATCTTTTCCGCCGGAAATGCACACCGCAATTTTGTCGCCGTCATTTATAAGTTGATACTCTTTTATCGCCCTTGTAAAGGGACTCATTATTGACGAACGGAATTTTGTGCGTAAACTTTGCTCCGTTTTTTTGCACACGTCTTCACCCGAGTGCATTTGGGAATCGTACACCATCCATTCGGAAAAACCGCCTTTAAGGCTGTATGCATTATACCCTGCTTTTTTCAGTTTTTCCGCCGTTTCCACGCTTGCCTCGCCCCGAGTGCAATAAACAACCACGGGGATATCTTTGTTTTCGGGCAATGCATTTTCGGAAAACTTTACCGAACCGGGAATATAGCCGTAAGCACGGTCATCGTCACTGCGAAGATCAAGGGTGACGCATTTTGAAATTTTTCCGTATTCTTCTGCCGTTATTTCCATTTTAACCCTCCGATGCTATATCCACCCAGCCCTTTGAACCCGAAATTTTTTCAAGTTCTTCATTTGTCAACTCTATTGCACTGTTCGCCGTTCCGCAAGCAGGAAATACGGTTGCGTGCTTTTTAAGTGAAATATCAAGATACACATCCGTATTTTCCGGCAAAGCAAAAGGACAGACTCCGCCCACGGGATGATTTGTAAGTTTTTCCACTTCGTCTGCGCCGAGCATTTTTGCTTTAACCGAAAAAACGTTTTTGTATTTGCGGTTATCCACCTTGGAATTTCCAGATACCACTATAACGACCGCTTTATCTTTTTGCGCAAACGAAAGTGTTTTCGCTATTCTGTCAGCATCGGTATTGAGTGCTTTCGCCGCTTCCGCAACCGTTGCGGTGCTTTCGGAAAACTCCCGTATTCTTGTTTCCGCTCCGTATTTTTTTAAATATTCCCTTACAAGTGCAATGCTCACCTTTCCTGCCTCCAAATAAAACTTTCCTGATATTTTATCACAAAAAGCCCTATGCAGTCAAGCAAACAAGGAATAAAGAAAACTTTTTTAAACAGGAAAAAACCCAAGTGCCTTAAAAGACACTTGGGTAAAAGACTTCATTCTATTCCCATTCGAGCATACCGTTTTCGTCCATATACTCGTCGTGGTATTCGATGTAAAGCTCGATAAGTTCCGCCAATACGTCATCTTCAACGTCATCCGTAGCGTTGGAAATGCGGTCGATTATAAAATCGAATGCATCATCCTCATTATAGTAGCCGTCAACAAACTCGCCGTTTTCTATCAGCCCTGCGGAAACCATATAGTCCACGTCGTACGTTAAACACAGATTAAAAACTTTCCGTGCCAATTCCGTGTTACCGAAAGAAGCGTCTTCGGTAAGCCTTTTCATCATAAATTCAAGTGCTTCGTCATTGTATCCTATCATTTGCACATAATCCTTTCAAACTCGTCAAGAGTATCTTCAAATACTTTCATACCCGAAACTATCGCATCGGGCTTAGAAAGATCCACTCCTGCGATTTTAAGCAGTTCTACGGGGAAATCGCTTCCTCCGGAGGAAAGGAACTTAATATACCTTTCAACGGCAGGAGCACCCTCTTTAAGTATCATATCCGCAATGGCAACTGCCGAAGAAAATCCCGTTGCGTACTGATAAACGTAGAACGCTCTGTAAAAATGGGGTATGCGTGCCCATTCGGTTTCGATATACTTATCCGTATCTACCGCCGAAGAATAATACTTGCGGTTAAGGTCACCGTAAACTTTGTTAAGTGACTCAACCGTTAAACTCTCGCCGTTTTCAGCCATACGGTGGCTCTCACGTTCAAACTCGGCAAACATCGTCTGCCTGAACACCGTAGTACGGAACTGTTCAAGGAAATGGTTAAGCAAATATGCCCTTGTTTTTTCGTCATCGGTGTTTTTAAGCATATATTTAAGCAAAAGAACTTCGTTTACCGTTGACGCAACTTCCGCAACGAAAATCCTGTACTGTGCTTTTTCGTAAGGAAGGGATGCATCTGAATAATACGAATGCATTGAATGTCCCGCTTCGTGCACAAGGGTGAATACATCGTCAAGCCTGTCCTGATAGTTAAGCAACATATACGGATGCGTTCCGTATGCTCCCCAAGAATAAGCACCGCTCGTTTTGCCCTTATTCTCGTAAACGTCTATCCAGTTTTCGTTAAATGCACGTTCCAAAAGAGCAACGTACTCTTCTCCCAAGGGTGCAAGAGCTTTTTTGGCAAGTTCGCAACCCTCTTCGTAGGTATACTTTTTATCGTCCGCATCAACAACGGGCACGTACATATCGTACATTTTGAGGTCATCGGTTTTCAGTATTTTTTTACGGAGTTCCACATATCGGTGAAGCACGGGAAGTGATGCGTTTACCGTATCCACAAGACCGTCGTACACGCTGAGGGGAATATTGCCCGAATACAGTTCACCCTCGATGGTTGAGGGAAAATTACGTACTCTTGCATAGAAAATATCCTTTTTAACGCTTGAAGAATAAATTGCGGTAAGAGTATTGATATTGGCAATATGGGCGTTGTACATAGACTCGTAAGCCTGTCTGCGCAACCCCCTGTCCTTATCCTGCAAGAAAAGACCGTATCTGCCGTGGGAAAGTTCTTCCTTTGTTCCGTCGGGCATAGTAACCGCATCGAACTTCATATCCACATCGTCAAGCATCGTAAATATGGTATCGTAGGAATTTGCCATTTCTCCCGTAAGTGCAAGAATTTTTTCTTCATTTTCCGACAGAAGATGTGCTTTGTTTCTTACTATTTCCTTAAACGTCAGCGAATTGTCGGCAAATTCTTCTTTTTCGGAAAGTGCAAGAAGAGTTTCGTCGTCAAGTTTGCTTAACTCGGGCGTTACGAAAGAAGTTTCCGCTTCCAAATTTATCAAAAGAGAATATGCCTTATCGCACAGTGCCACGTACTTAACGTCACCGTTGTCCTGATCTCTGCTCATCTTTGCATAGCAGTAGAGTTTTTCCGCCTCGCATGAAATATCCCTTTCGAGTTTTAAAAACTCTTTTAGTTCGTTTTCGTCACCGAGTTTGCCCTTAAATGAAGTAAGTTCTGCGATTTTCGCCTTGACTTCTTCTAACTTTTGTTCCCAAACTTCGTCGGAGGCATAAATGTCTCCCAAATTCCACTGATACTTTTTGTCGATCTCATTGCGCTGTTTTACCTGTCCCATATTTTTTCTCCTTTAAACTATTTTACCGTCACAGTTTTTTTCTATCGCCTGTGCTATATTTAGTGCAAATTTATTTATTTCTTCCACGTCGTCGCCTTCAAGCATAACCCTTATAAGAGGTTCCGTTCCGCTGGCACGTATAAGCGTTCTGCCTCTGTCCTTTAATGCTGTATCGGCTTTGGCTATTTCCCCCGCTATCTCGGCATTTGTCTTATAAAGTTCCTTTTTACCGTTTGAAACTTTAACGTTTACAAGCACTTGGGGAAGATTGTGCATTACGGATGTAAGTTCACTCATTTCCTTGCCCGAAAGTACCTTTGCACGCAAAAGTTGCAGTGCTGTAAGCATACCGTCACCTGTGGTATTGTAATCAAGGAAGATAACGTGACCGCTCTTTTCTCCGCCGACGGAATATCCTTTTTCAAGCATACGTTCAAGTACGTATCTGTCGCCAACGCCCGTCTTTTCAAAATTTATATCCGCCTTACGGGTAAAAATTTCAAGACCCATATTGCTCATTACCGTACCGACCACGGTATTGTTTTTAAGCCTGTTTTCTTCCTTAAACATCTTACCGCAAACGGCAAGTACGTGGTCGCCGTCAATCTCTATTCCCCGTTCGTCGCAAGCAATAAGCCTATCCGCATCGCCGTCAAAGGCAAGCCCGATATCCGCACCGAGTTCCTTTACAAGTTCGCATATGCGCTCGGGGTGAGTGGAACCGCAGTTTTTGTTTATATCCGTGCCGTCGGGCATATAGTAATAGGGATAAACAGTTGCTCCCAACTCTTCAAAAAGCACAGGTGCAAATTCGCTTGCGGCACCGTTAGCGCAGTCAAGCACTATCTTTATACCGTCAAATCGCACGTCAACGGTGGATTTCAAAAAGTCCAAATAATCTCTTTTTGCACTTTTAACCGAAATTCGCCTGCCTATGTTTATGCCCGTAGGACAGGGCATATTTCCGCTTTCGATAAGTTCCTGTATTTCATCTTCCACCGAATCCGGCAGTTTAAATCCCTTTGCCGAGAAAAACTTTATACCGTTAAATTCCACCGAATTGTGGCTTGCCGATATTACTACGCCCGCATCGGCTGAATAAAATTTCGTAAGGTATGCCACGGCAGGTGTAGGTACGATGCCCGCAATAAGCGCATCTGCGCCCACGCTCATAATACCTGCGGTAAGTGCCGCTTCAAGCATATTGCCCGACACTCTCGTATCTCTGCCTATAATTATCTTTGGTTTATGTATCGCACTTGTAAGGACGGTAGCACCTGCTTTGCCCAGTGCAAATGCAAGTTCCGGTGTAAGTTCACTGTTAGCCACGCCTCTTACGCCGTCTGTTCCGAACAGTCTACTCATAAAAAATCTCCTTTTTTAAGAATGCAGTACAACCTGCTTATTTAGTATACCACAAATCAGGTTCATTTGCAAGATATGTTTTATGAAAATATTTTTTTAAGCGCATTTTAACTGTTGACATTGTATGCACGTTAGATTATAATTATAAAAAATAAAAAAGTGAGGTTCAAAGCAATGAAAAAATATACCGTTGCATCTTACTATTTTCCACAGTGGCACCATGATCCCCAACACAGTGAAGATATGAAATTCGGTGAGTGGGACAGATTGAAAAACGCAGTTCCCCGTTTTGAAGGTCATAATCAGCCTAAAACTCCCCTTTGGGGATATTTGGACGAATCCGACCCGAAAACAAGTGAATTGCAGATAAATGCGGCTTCAAGCAGCGGCATTGACGTTTTTATATACGATTGGTATTGGGATCTTATGGGCGAGGGAACAGGCAAATTTTTGCAGGGAGCACTTGATAACGGCTTTTTGCAGGCTCCCAACCGTTCCAAAATGAAATTCGCACTTTTGCTTTGCAACCACATAACTTTTTCACGTGAGCGTTGGGAAAAAATGACCGACTGCATTATAGAAGAATACTTTCCTCTCCCCGAATATTGGGAAATTGACGGCGCAAAGTATTTTTCGATTTACGAACTTAACAATCTTGTTAAAAGTATGGGCAGTATGCAAGGTGCATTGGATGCTATTAACTCTTTTAGGGAAAAAGCATTAAAAAAAGGGTACAAAATACACTTTAACATAATACAGTGGGGCTTACAGGAGCATTCCGTTACAGGCGAAAACGAGGGTGAAGCGGTTAAGTTTATGGGCGGTGACAGCGTTACAAGTTACGTTTGGATACACAACTACGTTCCCAAAGCCGAAATCTACGCTCCCTATTCCAAGTGGCGTGAGGGTGCCATGCCCTATTGGGATAAATTTGACGATGAATTCGGCGAATATTACCCCAACGTATCACAGGGCTGGGATTCAAGCGGACGTTTTGATCCCGAAAAGGAGTATATTGCCGATAATTCGCCCAACGCTTATTTCTGCACCATAATGCACGACAATACACCCGACGAATTTGAAAAATCACTTAAAGCGTGCCGTGATTTCCTTGACAGATCTTCCTCAAAACACAAGATAGTTACGCTTTATGCGTGGAACGAGTGGACAGAGGGAGGCTATCTTGAACCGGAGAAAAAATACGGCTACGGCTATTTGGATGCAATAAAGAAAGTATTCTGTGAATAAAATTATGGGGTGTTCCTAAAATTCGGAACACCCTTTTTTCAGTCGTTTACCGTTAATCCCGCACTCCGCAGGATATTTTTTGCATTTTCGATTTTTTCCTTTTCCGGCATAGGTACATTCGGCATCGTATTTTTTTCTCCCAACGCCTCATATTTTGAGCCTAAAAAATTACGGTACGGCAACACGTCTACCGACTGTATATTTTTGTATTTGCCGAGTCTTTCGGCAATCTTACCTATTTCTCCGCTGTTATATTGGGGAATATATCCCCAAAGCAAGCAAGTTCTTCCAGTTGGGTGAAGTATGTGAAAAATCGGGATCTCCCGTATAATATAAAAGTTCCTGTTGCTTGGTATTACGGTCTAAAATATCGGAAAATCTGCTTTTCAATTTATCCATTATTCCCGGTATATAGTACACACCCATAATGGGAGTTAACGCTTCCGACCTGTCGGCAAAAAAGTTCTCGGGAGTGATGCCTACACGGGTATTGGCAAGAATATACTTTATCATTTCGCATCTTGACTCATACGGGCAGTCGGGGTTAACTTTTTATCCATTTCTATAACGTTTGCCTTAATTTCCTCAAAAGGCAATCCGCTGTCTTCGTTAAATGTTGCGGTACTGTACCGATTCAAAAGAATTTCCTTATGTTTTTTCAAAACTGTTCCGCATAATTTTACTCCTTACTATGTTTGCTGCGTCAACATTTCCGTCTGCGTTCCACCGCCGAGCGTTTGAGGTTATTATACCTCCTTCTCAAAATCTGCACACCTTTTATTTGAGTATTAAATTGACTTTTATTTAAATATACATTATAATAATTCTATCTTTGTACGGAGGAATTTATTTATGGATTTTATCGGACGTTTTTGGCATATGCTTGCGGTTATCGCACTCTCCTGTGTTCCGCTTATCGAGTCAAGATATGCGATAGTTATATGCAGGGGAACTTTTCCCGAAATATCCGTTACGGAACTTGTAATTCTTACACAGTTAGGTGCCGCTCTTACCGCACTTATACTGCTTCTGCTTTTAAAACCCATATTCAAATGGATGAAATCCACTAAAATATTTAAGCGCTTAGTTGAAAAATTGGAAGAGCACGGGCGCAAAAAGGGCGAAAAATTGGAGGGTAAAATAAATAACTCCGCATCCCACATGGCAAAAGTTTGGGCTTCGGTAATAGGCGTATTCGTATTTGTTGCCATTCCTCTCCCCGGCACAGGCGTATGGACGGGAAGTCTTGTGGCATCGCTTCTTGATATTCGCTTTAAATACGCTTTCCCCGCAATAGTGCTCGGCAGTATTTGCGCAACGGGAATTATGCTTGCATTCAGCAGTATATTCTTCGCAGGTGTTAATTTATGGTAAGCCTTACGGGCACCGTTGAGGGAATAATCTTCCGCAACGACGAAAACGGCTATACCGTGTTCTATCTTTCTACAGAGAATGATATCGAAACCGTAACAGGCACCTTCCCGCTTATCAGGGAAGGTGATTTTGTAACCGTGCACGGGCTTTATACCGAACACGAAAACTACGGCACTCAGTTTAAAGCTACTTCCTATGAAATCTGTGCTCCGCAAACGGCGGACGAAATCGAAAACTACCTTGCTTCCGGCATAGTCAAAGGTATCGGTGCAAAACTTGCACGGGATATCGTTGACGCTTTCGGCAGTGAGTCCCTCAATATAATAAACAAATCTCCCGAACGGCTTTGCGAAATATCGGGAATAGGCAAAAAGAAAGCCTTGCAGATAAAAGAATCTTATACCGAAATTATGGGTGCACAGCAAGCGGTTATGTTTCTGCAACGCTACGGCGTTACGCCCACCACCGCACTGAAAATCTATTCGGTATACGGCGAAAATACGGTAACGCAATTACAGCAAAACCCTTATAAACTTGTGGACGATATCGACGGTATCGGCTTTTTGACCGCCGACAAGATTGCTTCTTCTATGGGACTTAACCAAAATTCCCGTTTCAGAATATGTGCCTGTGTACGTTTTTGTCTTACCGAAGCAGGCAACGAAGGTCATACTTACCTACCGCTGAACGTGCTTACTTCACGCACGGCAGATCTGCTTTCGTGTACCGCAGAAGAGGTGGAAAAGCATCTTTCCCCGTTTGAGGCGGAAAACAGCATAATTATTCGGAATACCGAAAACGGCAGTTCCGTATATCACCCTGCATTCTTTTATGCCGAAACTTTGTGCGCAGGTAGCCTGATGCTTCTGCGTGACTGCGCAAAAAAAGATAATATAAGCAATATAAACGGCGAGATTGATGCATATCAAAAGGAAAAGAATATTGTCCTTGCGGAAAATCAGCGCAAAGCCGTAATCAACTCAATGGAAAACGGCATTTGCGTCATAACAGGCGGACCGGGCACGGGCAAAACCACCACCTTAGGATGTATATTGCATCTTTTGCGCAAACGCGGGCATGAAATTGCGCTTTGTGCGCCTACGGGACGTGCGGCAAAACGTATGTCGGAAGCAACGGGCGAAAATGCAATGACCGTCCACCGCTTACTGGAATACACCAAAACCGAAAGCGGTTTTTTATTTAAGCGCAATAAAGACCGTCCCGTGGACTGTTCGGTATGTATCGTTGACGAAGCAAGTATGCTTGATATTTTCCTCACGCAATCACTGCTCGAAGGCTTAAAAAAGGGCACAAGGCTCATTATCGTAGGCGATTCTGATCAGTTGCCGTCGGTGGGCGCAGGCAACGTACTTGCGGATATAATATCTTCCGGTGCTTTTCCCGTAACCGCACTTAACGAAATATTCCGCCAAACGAACGAAAGTACCATTGTAACCAATGCTCATAGGATAAATAAAGGCGAACTGCCCGTTTCCAATGAAAAAGACGGCGACTTCTTTTTTATGCGCAGATATTCCGACAGTGACGTAAGTGCTACCGTTGCCGACCTGTGCTTACGCCGTTTACCTGCAAAATACGGCATTGACCCCATACGGGATATACAGGTGCTCACGCCGATAAAGAAGAGCGCCTGCGGTGTAAATGCCCTCAATCCGCTTTTACAGGAAACGCTTAATCCCCTCACTCCCCGCAAAAACGAAATCAAATTCGGCGATACGGTATTCAGAGAATGTGACAAGGTCATACAGATAAAAAACAATTACGACCGCGAATGGACACAAAATGCCGAAGACGGACATTTGATAAAAGGCACGGGCGTATTTAACGGCGATTGCGGTATCATACGGGAAATCGATACGGTTTCAAGAAAGATTACGGTATTTTTCGATGACGGACGAACAAGCGAATATGACGGCGTTGATTGCGTAGAACTTAATCTTTCCTATGCCCTCAGCGTGCATAAGAGCCAAGGGTGCGAATTCAAGTACGTTATCATTCCGCTTCCTGCGGGGAATATGCGTATTATGACACGAAATCTGTTTTATACCGCAGTGACACGTGCAAGTAAAATGGTTATAGTTTGCGGAAACGAACACACTATGGCGCAGATGATAGCCAACACCGACACACGTAAAAGATACTCCGCTTTGGCGGAAAAACTCAAAAAACCATCGGTCGATTTGCTATAATTTTGAATTTATCCCCAAATAAAAAAAATATTTTTTGCTTATTTTGTAAAAAAGAGTTGCATTTATTTTTCCGTTGATGTATAATATACCCGTTGACAGAGAGTTTATAGTGGAATTATGGATGCCTTCATTGAATTGCTTGATTGTTCCCATTGGACCATATAACTTGCAGTACAACGAAAATATTTTATGGGGGACATTCAAAATGTTCGAAGACAAAACTTTAACTTGCAAAGACTGTGGCAAGGAATTCGTTTTCACCGCCGGTGAGCAGGAATTCTATGCCGAGAAAGGACTTAAAAACGAACCCGGACGTTGCCGTGAATGCCGTCAGGCAAAGAAAAACGCAAACCGTGCGCCCAGAGAGATGTTCGATGCTGTTTGTGCTGAATGCGGTGCTACCACACAGGTACCTTTCCAGCCCAAAGAAGACCGTCCCGTTTACTGTGACGCTTGCTTCAAGGCACACCGTTCATAATTACGTTTTGATTTGACGTAAATGAATAAGTTAAAAAGCGGAGTATTTATATACTCTGCTTTTTTTCTGTCAAAAAAGCATAATTTTGAGATCATTGTTACCCAAATTCCGCAAAACCTGAAAATATATTTACTTATTCCTGTTTCCTTACTCCGTAAAAACGGTAATTCGTATATTCTTTTATTTGCCACGGAACGGCAGTGTTCCGAATTTACCGTTACTGTGAGTTCTGCGAAACATTCGGATATCATTTCACCTTAAACCGACAGAAACAAGCCTCCGCATAATGCACCGCATATTACAAGCATCACACGAACATCCTAAAATATATTCAATAAGGGAACGGTAATGTATTTTCTTTTCTCCGAAATCCGTCGCAACTGCTCAAATCATACTTAACGTACAGATAAAACCGCACGATCAGCACTACATCTTCCCCTATCGCATATCGGCGGTCACTCATACCGTGACAAATAAAAATATTGCATATAATCATTCAGCGGAAACACAAACCCCCGACAGAAAATCGGGGGTTTATCTACTTAATCAAACGCATTTTCCGCTTTTTCAAAATTGCAGTCTTTACAGGTATTTTCCGCTCTTCCTTTTTGTAAAAGCGTTTATCCTAAACTTTAAAAACCAGCACCGCAATAGCAAAATATACCGTTACGCTGAGCGCATCCACAATTGTGGTTATAAGGGGCGATGCCATTAAAGCAGGGTCAAGTTTAACCGCTTTTGCCGCCATAGGCAGGACACAACCCAATGTTTGCGCCAAGCACACGGTAAACACCATTGCCGCACTTGAAGTAATGGCAAGTTGCACCGTTTGAGCACTGTATCCGTAAATAAGAAATATTCTGCCGAAGTTGATTATTCCGAGTGCTGCGCCTACAAGCAACGCGATACGGATCTCTTTCCACCAAACTTTAAGTACGTCTCTCGGGCGCATTTCGTCAAGGGCCATTCCCCTTATTACCATCGTGGACGTTTGCGAACCGCAGTTTCCGCCTGTGTCCATAAGCATAGGCAAGCAGGCTATAAGCAACGGAACCATTGCAAAGGCTTCTTCGTACCTTGTAATAATTCCTCCCGTAACGGTTGCGGATATCATCAGCACGATAAGCCACGGAATACGGTTTTTTGCGTGTTTAAACACACCTGCACGGAGATATGTTTCTTCAATGGGCACAACAGCCGCCATTTTTGAGAAATCCTCATTGGTTTCTTCTCTGATAACGTCAAAAGCGTCATCAAAAGTTATAATACCCACAAGGCGTTTTTCCCTGTCCACTACGGGAAAAGCAGGCAAGCCGTATTTTTCAAACATTTTACCTACGTCTTCTTTATCGGTCTCCGTTTCGGCATATACCGCTTTTTCGGACATTATGTCCCCTATCAAACTTTCCTGCGAAGCAAGTAAAAGTTCTCGCACGGTCACAACTCCGATAAGTTTCCTGTCTGCGGAAACAACGTAGCAAGTATAAACCGTTTCACTGTCAAGCCCCACCTTGCGTATATAATCAAACGCCTGTGCCACCGTCATATCCTTACGCAAAGCGATATATTCGGGTGTCATAATACTTCCGGCACTGTCGGAGGGGTATTCGAGAATTTTGTTTATGGCATTGCGTGCATCGGGAGTACAGTTTTTAATTATCCTGCGCACAACGTTTGCCGGCATCTCTTCGATAATATCCACCGTATCGTCGATAAACAATTCTTCAAGCATCTGATGCAGTTCGTTATCGTTAAAACCCTCAATCAACTGTTGCTGATTTTCGCTGTCCATTTCAACAAAAACTTCCGCAGCAACGTCCTTGGGAAGAAGCCTGAACAGCACCGTACGCTGTTTTTCGTCAATTCCGTAATTGTCAATTATCTCCGCAATATCTGCGGGCAAAAGATTTTTGAAAATTTTACTGATTTCTACCGCCTTTTTTTCTTCCAAATAGCCGAGGACGATCTCGACCGTTTCGTCTTTAAGCATTTCGCTCATTTTGTGTTACCTCCAAAAAAAATTTGCACTGCGATTTTTATCGCCTGCGGAAGGAACACGCTCCCGAAAAAATAAAACCGCCAAAAAATTTTGACGGTGTGCAACAGTATCGGTCTACTGCAAAAAGCGAAATAAAGCCGTACGGCTAAATAACCGTACTGTTAATTTCGGCAAACGTAATAAACCGTATAAAATTGCACCGTCGCACGGGAACTGTGCTTCCGTCGTCCATTACATTCACCTCTCTCATCAGTTTATCTTTGCTTATTTTAGTACTTTTTTTTATTTTAGTCAACCGTCTTTTTCAAAGTTTCCGATTCGAAAATATATAAATTTCCGTAACTCCAATTCCACTCTCGGTCGCCTAAATATCTGTCAAACGTCATCCACGTGAATTTTTCTTTTTTACCGCAGGGAAGCGCAAAAACAGTGCCCCAACCTCTGAATCCTCCGTCGGGATCTTCACACTCTACGGTGCTGAATTCAGAAAAATCCGAAGTTTTATACACGTGATATACGGATTTTTTGTCAAAATCGCTTCCGCATATAAAATAATAGCCCAACTGTGTTTTAACAAATGAACCTCCCGTCTCACATCCCGATTGCGTTTTTTGCACAAAACGGTAATTCTTCAACGGTTCTTCCGATTCAAACATAAAGTACCTGTATACGCCGTTTGTAAGTCGGCAAAGTGTCAAATACCACTTGTTTTTATCTTTATCAAAGTAAAAATCGGGATCCTCATCCCCCTCTACGCCTAAAAACAATTCTCCGCTTTGATTTTCACCCTGCTCCATAAGGTTAAGTTCAAGCAAATTTATGCCGAATCTCGGGTCGGTCTCGCATTCTCCGCAACCGCAAATATGTCCCTTTGAAAATCCGCACGCCCAATACTGCCATTTTTCCGTCTTGCGGTTGAAAATAACGGAAGATGCTATATCTCCGCACCACCTGCCGTCACCTGTATCGTAAAAGATCGCACCTGAAATATTAAATTCGCAAGTGTCCTTTTTCATAGAAAGTACGCACTGATAATTGCCCGAATTAAGCCTTGCGGAAACGGTAAAATAAATTAAGCCGTTTTCACATATTACCGTGCCGTCTTCGTATCTGACGGGACGGATATCCGCTTGGCACACGCCCGTATCCAAATATGAAATCACATTTTCAACCCTGCTGTTACCGTAAAGAATAACCTGCGATTTTGTTTCAAAAAACGTCTTTTCGTCCAATAGGTCGCCTAAAACATCGATTTTTTTACGGAAAACGCACTCGCTCTTGCCGTTTTCCGCAACGTAGACAAACACGTCGTTTCCGCAAAAAGAAACCGTAAACCGTGTTCCCGATTTATTGTCTGTGATGATACGCTCCGTATCTCCGTTTTCGTTTATTTCGATAAAATTATCTTTACGGGAAAATATCGCCGAGAAGAAATTATTTCCGCAGGAAAATACAAATCCGCCCTTACCGCAAAGGATATCCGCCTCATAGTTTGCGTACGGAAAAAATCCTCCGAGTAATCGCACTGCGTACCCGTCACCCGAAACAGAATATCCTGCTCCGTCTACCGTCTCCGTCACATCTCCCGATTTTGCTTTAAGAGGATAGAGATTACCTCTCTCACTGTCTGTAAAATCACTTGTAAATGTCATTTTACTGAGTATCATTTTAGGATTTTTATATAAATTCAGCGATGCTTTACGCCTGAAAAAAGGTATTCCGCTCATTTTTACTCCTGTCTGTTACCGTCGCTTTTCCGTTTTATTCACGGTGTCGCTCTTTCTGCTTTACGATATCTTTTATCGTCTGCACACGTGTAAAAGTGTGCCTTTCCTATTATATGCATATATGTTCATTTATGCAATGTTACCAATCTTCCTTATGTAATTTGTTGTCCGTTTTTATATCGTCGTAATAACTTTTATAATCACGCACAAATTTTTCTTTTTCGCGACCGATAGAATAAAGTTCTTCGGGAGAAAGGTCCGCAGGATCAAAAGCGTCCTCTTCGTCCATTGCGGACATTTTAAACATATAGTTTCTGTTTATAGGTGACAATTTTTTCTCTCCTTTGCAATCTTTTGCTCTAAAAAGACCGATTTTACGCTTCTCGTCTGAAATATCATATTACCCGACAAATTATAATTGCCTTACATCTTTTGTTATTATACCACCGTTTCGTGAAAAACGCAAATAATAGTCGACATTTGGGGATAAAAAGACCGCACCCCTATCCGTTTAGGACAGGTTTGCGGTCTTTTACATACTGTTTTACAGAGACCTTACGGAATCAGCAATCAATCATTGTAAAGTGCTTGAAGTTTTTCCAAATGGGTTCTCTTTGCCTTTGCGTTTTCAGCCGCTTTGTTGAAGAGTTCTTCCGCACGGTCGGGGAAGGAACGGGTAAGCGACGAATAACGGGCTTCGTTCATAATGAACTCCTTATAATCGGTTGTGGGAGCCTTTGAATCGATTGTGAAGGGTTTCTCACTTGCAGGGTTAAAGCGGAACATATTCCAATAACCGCAAGTAACAGCCTTTCTCATCTCTTCTTGGCAGTGAATCATACCGCCCTTAATGGAGTGCATCTCACAGGGAGCATAACCGATGATAAGTGAAGGTCCGTGATATGCTTCGGCTTCTTTAAGTGCTTTAAGAGTCTGATTGATATCAGCGCCCATAGCAATCTGTGCAACGTAGATATAGCCGTAACTCATAGCGATTTCGGCAAGGCTCTTCTTGGCAACTGCCTTACCTGCCGCAGCAAACTGAGCAACCTGACCGATCTGCGATGCTTTTGAAGCCTGTCCGCCGGTATTGGAGTAAACTTCGGTATCGAATACCATAATATTTACGTCTTCACCGGAAGCAAGAACGTGGTCTACACCGCCGAAGCCGATATCGTAAGCCCATCCGTCACCGCCGAAGATCCAAACGGATTTCTTTGCAAGATATTCTTTGTATTTAAGTATACCTGCGCAGTGCTCGCAGTCGCCTGCAACTTTTTCAAGTTCGGCAACAAGGTTCTTGGTTGCGGGAGCATTTGTCTTACCGTCATCAACGGTATCCAAATATGCTTTTGCAGCCGCTTTAAGTGCTTCGGGAGCCTCTTCTTTATTGAGAATTTCCTCAACCTCGCCGATAAGACGGGTTCTTATTGCTTTCTGACCGAGATACATACCGTAGCCGTGTTCTGCGTTGTCTTCAAACAGTGAGTTTGCCCAAGCAGGACCGTGACCCTCTTTGTTTACGGTATAAGGACTCGTTGCTGCGGGACCGCCCCAAATCGAGGAGCAACCGGTAGCATTGGAGATGTACATTCTGTCGCCGAAAAGCTGTGTGATAAGACGTGCATAAGCGGTTTCGGCACAGCCTGCGCAGGAACCGGAGAATTCAAGCAAAGGTTTCTTGAACTGAGAATTGATAGTTGTTGCATCGGTAGCAACGTTCTCTTTCTCGGTAACGTTCTCTTCGCAGTAATCGAATACAGCCTGCATAGCATCCTGTGATTCACGGGGTACCATAGTAAGGGATTTGGTGGGGCATTCGCCTACGCAAACACCGCAGCCCATACAATCCATAGGTGAAACGGCAAGGGTGTAAGCATATCCCTTTGAAGTAGCCATTTTCTCTTTCTTTGCTATCTTTATGATAGAAGGAGCATTTTTAAGTTCTTCTTCGTCAAGAGCATAAGGACGGATCGTAGCGTGAGGACATACGAAAGCGCACTTGTTGCATCCTACGCAGGTCTCGCTGTTCCATTCGGGAACGGTAACGGCAACACCGCGTTTTTCGTAAGCGGAAGCACCGAGTTCGAAAGTACCGTCAACATGGTCAACGAAAGCGGAAACGGGAAGCATATCGCCGTTCATCTTTCCAACGGGTTTCATTATGCCGTCAACCATCTTGATGAGTTTAGCACTGCCCTTTTCGGTGGGAGCGTCGTTAACGTCTTCTGCATTTGCCCAAGAAGCGGGAACTTCGATTTTCTTATAAGCGGTAGCACCTGCATCGATGGCTTTCCAGTTCATCTCAACAACGTCCATACCTTTCTTCTTATAGGAAGCCTCTGCCTTTTCTTTCATATGACGGATTGCTTCTTCCTGAGGCATAACTTTTGCCAAGGAGAAGAATGCGGACTGCAAAATAGTATTGGTTCTCTTGCCCATACCGATTTCAACGGCAAGGTCAATAGCGTTTACGGTGTAAAGTTGGATATCGTTTTTGGCGATATATCTCTTTGCTTCACCGGAAAGTTTTTCTTCCAATTCTTTCTCGTCCCACTGGCAGTTGATAAGGAATACACCGCCGGGTTTAACGTCGTTAACCATTCTGTAACCCTTTTCAACATAGGAGGGGTTATGGCAGGCAACGAAGTCCGCTTTATTGATGTAGTAAGGACTCTTTATGGCTTTATCGCCGAAACGGAGGTGCGAAATGGTAATACCGCCCGTCTTTTTGGAGTCATACTGGAAGTAAGCCTGAACGTTCTTGTTGGTATAGTCACCGATAATCTTAATGGAGTTCTTGTTTGCACCAACGGTACCGTCACCGCCGAGACCCCAGAATTTGCACTCGATAGTACCCTCTGCCGCAGTGTTGGGAGCAGGTTTCTCTTCAAGTGAAAGATCCGTAACGTCATCGGTAATGCCGAGAGTGAACTGATGCTTGGGCTCGTCCTTTGCAAGTTCGTCATAAACTGCGAATACGCTTGACGGAGGAGTATCCTTGGAGCCGAGACCGTAACGTCCGCCTACAACGGTAGCCTCAACGCCCTTGCTTGCGAGAGCGGTAACAACGTCCATATAAAGGGGTTCGCCGAGAGCGCCGGGTTCCTTTGTTCTGTCAAGAACAGCAATTTTCTTGGCAGTTGCGGGAATAGCCTCAACAAGTTTTTCAGCCGAGAAAGGACGGTAAAGACGTACTTTTACAAGACCTACTTTTTCACCCTTTGCGGTAAGATAATCGATAACTTCTTCCGCAACGTCGCAAATGGAGCCCATAGCAACGATTACTCTCTCTGCATCGGGAGCGCCGTAGTAGTTGAAAAGTTTATAATCGGTACCCAGTTTCTCGTTTACCTTGTCCATATACTTTTCTACCAAAGCGGGAACTGCCTCATAATATTTGTTGCAAGCCTCTCTGTGCTGGAAGAAAATATCACCGTTTTCGTGACTTCCGCGCATTACGGGACGCTCGGGGTTAAGTGCACGTTTTCTG
>CAZBLS010000022.1:0-22022 GCA_964492705.1 uncultured Oscillospiraceae bacterium
TGCGGTGTTGCCTTAAGGCAACACCGCACAATTAACGGTTTTTGCCTTTGCCGCACGCTTGCTTGCATATTTTCCGTCATCTTGCACAAATTTTATTTGAATGCATTATGCGCTATGCACAAAAAAGCTGCGTCAGCCTTACTGCATAAAATTTGCACAATCTGCCAAAAAATCTGACAGTGCATCGTACGACAATAATTATGCGGTGTTGCCTTAAATAAATTTTTCCAAAGACCTTGAAATAATTTTATGATAATGGTATAATTGTAGTAAGCGTATGGAAAAGCTTTTTGGAATGCAAAGCCGTTGCGTTGTATTCCTGTATTGCTGTAGGAGGGAAAATATGGAATTTGTCAGCGAACGAACAGCCTATGCGATGATTTCCGATCTTATTGTCAAAGCAGGCGTTTCGTTATTCAATGCAGTTAAATATATCTACATGGTCGCAGATAAGGATTTTTACAACATAAGTGTAAAGGATATATTCAAGATAACGCTAAAAAATATTTCTGATACCACTGCACTGAGCAATACAGGTATAAGAATTGATAAGGAACGCTGCAAAGAGATGAGCAGTCCCGAATATGAGCGTGTCTTGTCGCTTATGGTGTATTCTTTTGCTGTGCGCCTGCCCGAACTGAAAAATATCAGGACTCGCGGAGGCGTACTTAACGACAAGCAGATAAAAGCAATATACGATATGGTCGTTCAAAAAGGCGCAGGCAATTACGAAAACGTGATAGCCGACGATTTTGAAGAAATCCGCAGAATGGTAAAGATGGGGCGTGCGGTTCCTGCTTATGACGCAGAATGGTTCAAGGGATATATCTACGGTTATGTTCCCGCACTTGCGAGCGTTACTAACAAGAATTTGTTTTTGCTGGGAAGTTGTGATATTCTTTTCACGCTGTTTTATTCTTCGCTTGAAGAAGAACTTGAACGTCTGCTCAATTCACTGTCGGCTCAAGGATAATAAAAAAGGAGGATACTGTTATGGCTAAAGTTAAAATCTGTGCGGACAGCGTGTGCGATTTGTCCGATGAACTGAAAAAACGCTATGAAATTGACGTAATTCCACTTTATGTAAGGTGCGGTGACCTCACACTGAAAGACGGTTCGGAGATTACGCAAAAAGATGTTTTTGCACATTATCGTTCTACCGGAAAGCTTTGCTCTACCGCCGCTGTAAACATTGCGGATTTCGCAGAATTTTACAAGGAACATCTCAAAGACAACGACGAACTGATTATCATCACGATAAGCTCGGATTTTTCTTCAACCTATCAGAACGCCTGCATAGCAGCGGAAGATTATCCAAATGTCCGCGTGGTTGACAGCCGCAATCTCTCCACGGGCGAGGGTTTTGTAGCAGTGTCGGCTGCAAAGCTGGCGGCGCAGGGGTTATCCGCTGATGAAATAGTTGCAAGGCTGGAGGATATCATTCCCAGAGTTGACGCTTCTTTCTTTGTGGCTAATGTCGAATATCTCCACAAGGGTGGAAGATGTTCTTCAATTGCTGCGCTTGGTGCAAATCTTCTGAAGCTAAAACCCTGTATTGAGGTTCATGACGGCAAGATGAAGGTCGTAAAGAAATACCGCGGCAGCATTGAAAAAACTATCGTCGACTATGTAAGGGACAGGCTTTCGGGTGTGGAGGTTGACGAGGATTTGGTTTTTGTAACTCACACAACGTCGCAATTATATGCGGCACAGGCTGTTGAAGAAGTCAAAAAGTATCAGCAGTTCAAAGAAATAGTTGTCACTGACGCTGGCTGTACTGTTGCTTCACATTGCGGTGAGGATACTCTGGGCGTACTGTTTATAAGAAAATAATAATCGGAGAGTATAGTAATGAGCGAAATCAGAGATGAAAAACTGTGGGAAAGCGGCACAAGAAAGATTGAATGGGTAAAGCGCAATATGCCGCTTCTCAACGGAATAGAAAAAGAATTTGCGGAAAACAAGCCTTTCGCAGGACTTAAGGTTGCGCTGTCCGTGCATCTTGAAGCAAAGACTGCATATCTGTGCAAGGTTCTTGCGGCAGGCGGAGCAGAAATGTATGTCACGGGTTCAAATCCGTTGTCTACTCAGGACGATGTGGCGGCGGCACTGGTTCACGATGGACTGAACGTGTTTGCGTGGTACAATTCCAACGAAGAGGAATACCACCGTCATATCAGCGCCGTTATCGACGCTGCACCCAACATCATTATTGACGACGGCGGCGACCTTGTAAACCTTATACACAACGAACGCACCGACCTTATTCCAAACGTGCTTGGCGGCTGCGAAGAAACCACGACAGGCATCATACGGCTTCAGGCAATGGATAAAGCAGGCGCATTGAAGTTCCCGATGGTGCTTGTGAATGACGCAGACTGTAAGCACCTGTTCGACAACCGCTACGGCACAGGTCAGTCGGTCTGGGACGGCGTCAACAGAACCACCAACCTCATAGTTGCAGGAAAGAACGTTGTTGTTGCGGGTTATGGCTGGTGCGGCAAGGGCGTTGCAATGCGTGCAAAGGGTCTGGGCGCAGAGGTTATAGTTACTGAAATCGACCCGATAAAGGCAATGGAAGCAGTAATGGACGGCTTTAAGGTGATGCCTATGCGTGAAGCGGCGAAAGTCGGCGATTTCTTCGTGACGGTTACAGGCTGTGCGGACGTAATCGGCGAGGAAGCGTTCATGAATATGAAAGACGGCGCAATCTGCTGCAACGCAGGTCACTTTGACGTGGAAGTCAATATGGCAAAGCTGCGTGAGATCGCTGTTGACAGCTATAATGCGCGCAACAATATTATGGGATACAAGCTTGCAAACGGCAATACCGTTTTCGTTATCGCCGAGGGCAGACTGGTAAACCTTGCGGCAGGCGACGGACACCCTGCTGAGATTATGGATATGAGCTTTGCCATACAGGCGCTTTCTGCCGAATATGTTGCCAAGAACGCCGCTAAGCTTAAAGACGGAAAGTCTATGACGATAAACGTTCCGAAGGAAATCGACCGAAAAGTTGCAGAGCGCAAGCTTGCTGCATGGGGAATAGCGATTGATAAGCTCACTCCCGAACAGGAGAAGTACCTTGGCAGCTGGGAAGTGTAATTTACAATTTAAGGACTGATGAACCGCCGACTGTGTATCAGTCGGCGACAGCTTTAATCAGGGAACAACTCAAGTTTAAGGGAGGGATATTGTGTTCAATATACTGGTAGCTGACGATCAGCCGAATATAAGACGGCTGTATCAGCACACTCTTGAAAAGAACGGTTATCGTGTGTTTACGGCTGAAAATGGCGAGGACGCATTGAATGTGCTTGAAAGCGAGCATATAGACCTTGTTATTCTTGATGTGATGATGCCGGAAATGGACGGTTATTCCTGCCTTAAATCCATCAGGGACGCAGGACTTGTCCTGCCTGTGCTGATAATAACCGCAAAAGGCGAACCCGATGATTTAAGGCGTTCGTTTATGCTTGGTACGGACGATTATATGGTAAAGCCTGTTGACGAGATAGAAATGCTGCTGCGGATAAAGGCTCTTTTAAGGCGCAGCAGGATTGCCGAAGAACAGCGGCTTGTTGTCGGGAATACCGAGCTTGTATACGACTCGTTTTCCGTAATACGCAACGGCGTTGAAACGGTGATTCCGCGAAAGGAATTTCAGATTTTGTTCAAGCTGCTGTCTTTTCCGGGGAAAACCTTTACCCGACAAAACATAATGAACGAGTTCTGGAATATTGACTCCGACAGCGAACTGCGAACAGTTGACGTGCATATAAACCGACTGCGTGAGCGGTTTTCCTACAATGACGATTTTGAAATAGTGACTGTCCGCGGTCTGGGTTACAAGGCTGTCAGAAGAGAGGAGAAGATATGAAGAAACAATGCCCCGTATGCGGTTGTCTTACGATTGAAGCAGAATGGGATATCTGCCCCGTGTGCTTCTGGGAGAACGAAAATGTCGGAGAAAACGAAGTAAGCGGTGCAAACCACGGTCTTACCCCTGCAAAAGCACGGGAGAATTACGCTTTGTACGGTGCGTGCGAGGAGCAGATGAAGTCAAAAGTCCGACCTCCCTTTGAAAACGAACTCCCCGAAAACAGGGAGTACACAGCGGCTGAAAAAGCGGCGGTTGACGGCTATCTCAATCCGTTTTTCAAGAGCATTATCGGACAGGACAGATGTCCCGTTGTGGTATGCAACGCTTCTGACGATATCGTTTATATGAACCCTGCGGCGATTGAGAAATACAAGTCATTCGGCGTGTGTGTCGGGGACAGCATATTTGCCTGTCATAACAGGCAGTCGCAGAATGCAATTGAAAAGGTCTGCAGCTGGTTTAAGGAAAGTCCCGATAATAACATGGTCTATACATACCGTAACGAGCAGCAGAACAAGGACGTCTATATGGTAGCACTGCGTGATGAAAACGGCAGCTATATCGGTTATTACGAAAAACACGAGTTCAGAAATCACGAAAACATGGATTTATACGATCTGCGATGAAAAAATTAAAAAAGAAATTGAAGCCTTTTGGCGTGGTGAACCGCCTTGGAATGAAATTTATGATTCTGACGCTTGCGATAATCCTTGCGGCGGAATTATCTGCGTTTACCACGACAATCGTTCTGGATATGGTTATGGGCGGCACAAGTCGGACAACGGAGATAATAGGTCTTATAGGAGCGAGCATTCTTATCGGCGCACTGCTTGCGTTTATAGCGGCAAACGCCTTTCTGAAACCCTTGTCCGAACTTGTCAAAGCCACAAAGCGTGTTACAAACGGCGACTATACAGTGCGGCTTGAACCTGATATGTGGACACGCCATACGGTAAAGGAGCTGAAAGAGCTTATTATCGACTTCAACGAAATGACCGAGGAGCTTCAGAACACTGAGCTTTTCCGCAACGACTTTATTTCGTCATTTTCGCACGAGTTCAAAACGCCGCTGGTGTCTATCCGTGGATTTGCAAGAGAGTTGTACGAGGGAAATCTCACGGAAGAACAGCAAAAGGAGTTTTCAAAGATTATTCTTGAGGAAACGGAATACCTTTCAGTTTTATCGCAGAACACGCTGCTTATGACAAATCTTGAAAACTGCGATATCATTACCAACAAAACGCTTTTTTCGCTAGACGAGCAGCTGCGTAATTGTATGATTACGCTTGAACCGCAATGGGCAGAGAAGAACATAGAAATTGATATGGAAGCTCTCTGTGAAATAAACTATTTCTGGAACGAACACTTTTTGTCACAGGTGTGGTACAATCTTTTCGGAAACGCCATAAAGTTCACCGAAAACGGAGGACTCATAAAAGTAAGCTGCGCAAAAATCGGCAATGATATAATCGTTCGTGTGGCAGACAGCGGCTGCGGTATCCCAGAACACGCATTGTCGCATATTTTCGAGAAATTTTATCAGGCGGACAGCTCGCATTCCACGAAAGGAAACGGTCTGGGACTGTCGGTCGTAAAGCGGATTATAGATTTGTGCGGCGGAGAAATTTCCGTTACTTCCGAGGTGGGAAAGGGAACGGAATTTGTTGTCAGACTAAAGGCAGACAAAACGGCTTGACGTAACTATTAAAAGGAGGTTCTATCATGAGCGAGGTTTATGAAAAACTTATGCGCTGTTACAGTGCGGTAAAGGAGAAGGTTTCTTTCACGCCGAAAATTGCGCTTATTCTGGGAAGCGGACTGGGAGATTTCTGCGATACTCCCGAATGTATGGAGGTAGTGCAGACCCTTGATTATGCCGATATTCCAGAATTTCCCAAAAGTACCGTTGCGGGTCACAAGGGAAGATTTGTGTTCGGTTACTGCAGCGGCGCGCCTATGGTGGCAATGCAGGGACGCGTGCATTACTACGAGGGATATTCCGTTCAGGACGTGGTGCTGCCCGTGCGCCTTATGCGGCTTATGGGAGCGCAGACGCTGTTTCTGACAAATGCGGCAGGCGGCATAAATCCTGCGTTCAAGGCAGGCGATTTTATGCTGATTTGCGACCAGATTTCTTTGTCTGTGCCATCGCCTCTTATCGGTGCGAATATTGAAGAACTGGGAACACGTTTTCCGGATATGACCGAGATTTACAGCCGCAGACTGCGCACTGTTATCGAAAACGCAGCCGCAGCAGAGGGCGTACCGCTTCAGCGTGGAACTTACATTCAGACGACAGGACCGAATTACGAAACGCCCGCTGAAATCCGTGCTTACGGACGGCTTGGCGCAGACGCAGTGGGAATGTCTACGGCGGTAGAGGCAATTGCAGCACGGCATTGCGGAATGGAAATCTGCGGTATTTCGTGTATCTCAAACCTTGCGTCGGGAATTTCGGCAAATCCGCTTTCTCACGCAGAAGTACAGGAAACCGCCGACAGAGTAGCACCGCTGTTCAGACGGCTTGTAGCAAGAAGTATCAGCGAAATCGGAAAGTAAAATTAAGGCAACACCGCATAAGGAGGTAATATTATGGCAGGACTTATTGACGAAAACGTGCGCTTTCATCTGAAAATCCGAAACGGCGATGTCGGAAGGTATGTTATTCTCCCCGGCGACCCGGGACGTGTTCCGAAAATTGCGGGATACCTCACCGATGCTGTGCAGATAGCTCAGAACCGCGAATATAATATTTACACAGGATATCTCAACGGCGTTAAAGTCAGCGTCTGCTCAACGGGAATAGGCGGTCCGTCTGCGGCAATCGCTGTTGAAGAACTTATCGACAGCGGAGCGGATACGTTTATCCGAGTAGGCACAAGCGGCGGCATTGACTTATCCGTGTTCGGCGGCGACCTTATAGTAGCGTCTGCCGCTATCCGTGCAGAGGGTACAAGCTACGAGTATCTGCCGCAGGGATATCCGTCCGTTGCAGATTTTGACGTTACTACGGCGCTTGCACAGGCGGCAAAGGAGCTTTCGACAGACGAGCGGGGCAACCGTTATCACGTTGGCGTTGTGCATTCCAAGGACAGCTTCTACGGCGAAACCAATCCAGAACGCTCGCCTGTGTGCGATAATATCCGTGAACGCTGGAACGCCTATCTCAATGCAGGTTGTCTTACTTCGGAAATGGAGTGTGCGGCAATTTACGCAGTGGGATTGTCACGGGGCGACTGGCAGCACAAGATACGCTGCGGTGCGGTGCTTACCGCTTTGTGGAATGCAGAGCGTTCTAAGCGGGGACTTCCCGACACGATGACAAACGACTCCACACGAGGAATAAAGTGCGCTGTTCGTGCGATTGAACTGCTTATAGAGTGGGATAAATAAAAATTACCCTCCGAAACAGTTTGTTTCGGAGGGTTTTGTCATCTCTTTTTGTTTTTCTTTGCAGAATTATTCAAAGCCTTTTTCACGGGTTGTTTCGAAATCGTCTTCGCCGTATACTCACCGCCAATAACAGACGGAGCGGCAGACGTTTCTTCGACAATCCGCATTCTTATCCACTTCGGAACGTTTATCAGCAGCATTATGAACACAGTAATAACAGTGATGAACAAGCACGGCATATACAGCTCGGACGGACCTCTGCTGTTGGGGACTTCCTCAAACAGCTTTGAAAAACAGCTGTATGTCACGAGCGTTCCGATAAAAGCGATTGTATGAATAATGCTTGCCGCTTTTGAGTGACCGAGCATCACAACGAACATTCCGATAATATAGATTATCGACGAAATAAACCACAGCACAAGCGCAGGATTATCCGAAAACAGTTCTGCGTCCTCGCCTGTCCACAGGATAATCGGCGCAAAAACCCCAAGACACAGCGCATATATCGTTGTAAGAGCGATTTCAGCAAGCTTTAAAATTATCACGGCAACTCTCGCCCAACCCTCGCCCTGGTCTTTTCCGAAGAAAAAGAAGCTTCTTTTTTTCGGCTCATCTGAAGCAGGAGGTCGGATTGTGTAAGACGAATTAGAATTTCTTTCCATACGTTTCCTTTCCCGGAGGTGTTTATACTAACTATATCGAGATAGCGTTATTTGCTTTCGTCCTTGTATCCCCAGCGGTCGATGCCCGACTTTCGGATTGCGCCAAAAATACGCTGCTTGACGCCTTTATCATTGTGTTCAAGATTTGCAAGAAACTCCTTTGCCGATTGACGGGCGGTTTTCTTGTCAACGGGGCATTTTGATTTTACAATTTCCAGATTATTCCGTTTTGCGCAAGACATTACGGCATATTCTGGAGCGAACACCAGCGGACGTATCACCGTGATATCCTTTCGTGAGAGATAGGATATCGGCGCAAAGCAGCCTATTCTTCCCTCGTGCAGCAAATTCATCACGAATGTTTCGAGTGCGTCATCGTTGTTGTGACCCAGAGCCAGCTTGTTGCAGCCCAGTGACTTTGCCGCATCGTGCAGCGCACCTCTTCTCATCTTCGCACACAGCGAACAGGGTGACGGCTCTTTTCGGATATCGAACACAATCTCGCCTATGTCGGTGCGGATTAACTTAAATTCAACGCCAAGCTTCTCGCATAGCCGTTCAACGGGTGAATAGTCTGTTTCTTCGCCGCCGAACCGTGGGTCAAGCGTTATTGCCGCAATATCAAATTTTTTTTCGTAAAACCGCCTTAGTCCTGCAAGTCCGCACAGCAATACAAGGCTGTCCTTTCCGCCCGACACTCCGACAGCGATTTTGTCGCCGTCCTCGATAAGGTCGAACTCCTGACACGCACGGCGGATATAACCATAAATTTTCTGCATTTTAACCTCTTAAATTGTAACGCAAAAACTCGTTGTTTTCAAAATCTTTCCATACAAACTCACCGTTCTCGTAAATCACATAGCAGTGCGGAGAGTTTTCTTTCGGGAGAGCGACAGATCCTACGCCAAGGCAGTGAATACCGCTGACATTTTCGGCTTTCGGAATGTGAGTGTGTCCGTAAAGCGTTATACCTCCCTCGCACAGCGGCGGCAGACACTGCGGATTGTTGCGGTGTCCGTGTGTGAGGAACATTTCCCACCCGTCAGCGTAAATCAGCGCGCTATCCTGAAGCACGGGAAACTGAAGCACCATCTGATCCACTTCGGTATCGCAGTTTCCACGAACGCACAGCAGATTGTTCTTCACGTCATTGAGCAGTGTTATAACCTTTTTCGGAGCGTGACCGTCGGGTAAGTCGTTGCGTGGTCCATGATATAGCAGATCGCCAAGCAAGCACAGCTTCTGCGGCTTTTCACGCTCGAACGCTTCAAGTGTTTTTCTGCACCACAGTTCAGAGCCGTGGATATCGGACGCAAACATAAGTTTCATAATTCAATTTCTCCTTTGACAGCGTCAAAGCCATCACACCAGTTTCATCACAAGCTCCGTCACGAACACTCCTGCGCAGGCGCACACCGCAACGGTAAGCAGTCCTCGTTCAAAGAACGCCAGTACTACCGCAACGATAAAGCCTGCCACTGCGCTTACAATGCCGCTTGAGCTGTAGAATACAGACGGAATTGTCATAGCCGCAAGCACCGCATACGGCACATAGTACAAGAAGTTCATAAGGAACTGCGAAGTGATTTTCTTTCTGAACGCAGCAAGCGGAATCATTCTGACGAGGTACGTCACCAGTGCCATAACCGCAACGCTTATAAACAGATACAGTGTGTTGTCGATAGTATTATTCATTCTCCACAGCCTCCTCGCTTATTTTACGGGGAAACAGCAACGCGCCTGCCGCCGCTGCAATAACCGTGCAGATAATGATTGAAATTCCGCTTGATATAAAGCTGAAGACAGGTATGTAATAAACTGCGCAGCTGAGCGCAGCCGCAAGAACCACCGTAAACAGCACACCCTTGTTCTTGCGAGCAGGCGGTACGATAATAGCGATAAACATTCCGTATATTGCAATTCCCAGAGCCGACTTCAGCGCTTCGGGGAGAATAGAACCAAGTATTGCGCCCACAGCCGTGCCTCCGCTCCAGAAGAGATACGGCAGTAAAATCAGACCGTACATATAGCGTGGCGGCAAATCGTTATCCTTGCCCGAAGCCACGGCGAACACCTCGTCCGTCACGCAGAACGACACTGCCAGTCGGTGCCATATGTTGAACTTGCTGTCAAGCTTTTGCGAGAGTGACAGGCTCATCAGCGCATATCGCATATTGATGATAAGCTGCGCAAGAGCCATTTCCATATAGCCGCCGCCGGCAGCGATTATGCCGATACCTGCGACCTGACCTGCGCTTGTGACGTTGGTAAGAGATATAAGCACTGCGGTGATAGTGGGTATTCCCATATTTACGGCGGTAATGCCGAATGTGAACGACACGGACAAGTACCCGAGCGCAATAGGCAGTCCGTCTTTTATTCCGTCACGGAAACGGAGTTGTTTTTTCATTGTCATCTTCCTTTTTCTGAAATACCTTATCATTTTATCACATTCTGCTGCTTTTTTCAAGTGGTTTTTGAAAATATGCCTGAGTTATGCAAACATTCGCCTTATTTACACGTTTGGATACAATGTTCTGAAACAAAACGGCAGGACGTCACAGCAATTCCCCGAATATTTTGATTGACAAACGCTTCAGATTTGGGGGATACAATAATCACAGAGTGATTATCAGTTTGTCTACAAGCTGAAACGCCAAGCAATGCTTGGCGTTTTAGTTATTAAATCAATTAAAGCACTCTTGAAAGGAAATCTCTCAGACGAGGGTTCTTCGGATCGGTGAAAATCTCTTCGGGTGTTCCTTCCTCTTGGATTTTTCCATCGCACATAAATACAACACGACTTGCGACTTCCCTTGCAAATCCCATTTCGTGCGTTACGACAATCATCGTCATTCCGTCCTCGGCAAGCTTTTTCATAAGGCTCAGCACTTCGCCCACCATTTCGGGGTCAAGTGCGGAAGTAGGCTCATCGAACAGGATAACATCGGGGTTCATTGCAAGCGTTCTTGCAATCGCTATTCTTTGCTTCTGACCGCCCGACAGCTGCGAGGGATATGCGTCTGCTTTATCGGAAAGTCCTACCAAAGCAAGAAGCTCATCGGCTTTCTTGTCGGCTTCTGCCTGCGTCATAAGCTTGTGCTTTACGGGAGCAACTGTGATATTGCGGCGGATAGTGAGGTGAGGGAACAGATTGAAGTGCTGGAAAACCATTCCCATTTTCATGCGGACAGCGTTAAGTTCCTTGCCCTTTGCGTTTGTAATGTCTTTCCCCTCAAAAGTGATTGTGCCGCTTGTCGGTTCTTCAAGGAGATTTAGGCAGCGCAGAAAAGTGCTTTTTCCCGAACCCGACGGACCTATTACAACAACCTTTTCGCCCTTTTCGATATTTGCGGAAACATCGTCCAGAACAACAAGATCTTCAAAGCTTTTTTTCAGATTATTTACGCTTATCATTAGACAATCTCCTTTCAAGACGATTTACCAATGCAGTAAGTCCCACTACAAGAACAAGGTAAATGAGAGCCACCGCAATCAGCGGCAGAAACGCTTCATACGTCTGCGAGCGGATAGTATCGCCGCCCTTTGTAAGGTCGTTAAGCGCAATATATCCCGAAACGGAGGTTTCCTTAAGCAGTACAATGGCTTCGTTTCCGAGTGCGGGTAAAATATTTCTCAAAGCCTGCGGAAGAATTATATTAACCATCGTGCGTGTGTAGCTGAAGCCAAGGGAATAGCCTGCTTCAAACTGCCCCTTGTCTACCGACATAATACCCGAACGCACTATCTCCGCCACATAAGCCGCAGAGTTCAGACCAAACGCTATTACAGCAACCAACAGCTTGCTGATATTGACCGAGCTGAACACAACGAAGTAGATAATAAGCAGCTGCACTACCATAGGTGTTCCGCGCACCACCGTAAGGTATATGCGGCATATGAAATCGGGGATTCTGAGTTTTCCCGTTCGCTGATTTGTCGAACGTATAACCGCAATCACAAATCCCAGTACAATGCCGATTACAAGCGCAAGCGCTGTTATCAGCAACGTGTTTCCAAGACCTGTAAGAAGATACTGCCATCTGCCTTTCTCAAGGAAAGTCTGCTTGAATTTTTCAACGAAGCTTGTTTTTTCAGCCGTTCCGCCCTTGTAAATCACAACCTGACTTGCGGAAGTGTAGCTGTCGGTGAAATTGACGTTTTTCAGTCTGTCCTCGGTAACCGTCATTCCCGCAACGCCAACGTCCGCTTTTCCCGAATCAACCGCTGCGATTATGGAGTCAAACGCCATATCGTCAATCACAAGCTCCCTGCCCAGAATATCGCATACAGCACGCATCATATCCACGTCAAAGCCTGTGATAATGCCCTCTTCCTTAAGCTCATACGGCGGAAACTCGGCGTTTGTCGCCATAATCAGCTTGCCGTTGGGGTATTGTGTGCCTTCGGGACTGGTGTAGGGGTGCTTGCCGTACTCGTCATCGACAAGCCAGTTGCGCTCTATCATTTCAAGCGTGCCGTTTTCACGCAGCGTTTCAAGCGCACTGTTTATCTGCTCCGTAAGCTCATCGTTGCCCTTTTTCACAGCGCACGCATACTGCTCTACCGCAAAGGGTTCGGGTGAAATCGAAAGCTCACGGTTCTTTTCCACGAAATATTTCGCTGGAGCAGAGTCGATAAGCACAACGTCAACCTTGCCCTGCTTCAGAGCTTCAATTGCGTCTGCGCCCTTGTTGTACTTCTCGACTGTTGCCCCCTCTACTCCCTCGGCGAATGTCATACCGGTTGTGCCCATCTGAACGCCGATGTTTTTGCCTGTGAGGTCGGTGGACATTCCACGCACGACAATAACCTGATTGGTCTTGACGTAGCTGTCGGTGAAATCAACGTTTTCCAGTCTGTCCTCGGTAACCGTCATTCCCGCAACGCCGACGTCCGCTTTTCCCGAATCGACCGCTGCGATAATGGAGTCGAACGCCATATCGTCAATCACAAGTTCCTTGCCCAGAATATCGCACACAGCACGCATCATATCCACGTCAAAGCCGACAATTTTTCCCTCTTCAAGAAATTCATACGGCGCAAACTCGGCATTGGTCGCCATTACAAGTTTGCCGCTGTATGTAATACCATCGGGACTGACGTAGGGGTGCTTGCCGTACTCATCGTCAACAAGCCAGTTGCGCTCAATCATTTCAAGCGTGCCGTTTTCGGTAAGAGTTGCAAGCGCTTTGTTTATCTGCTCTGTAAGCGCAGTGTTGCCCTTTTTCACAGCGCAGGCGTATTCCTCTATCGCAAACGGATCACTTAAAGTAACAATATCGTTATTCTTGCTGACAAAGTACTTTGCAGGTGAGCTGTCAATAAGCACGGCGTCAATTTTGCCCTGCCTGAGTGCTTCAATTGCGTCTGCGCCCTTGTTGTATTTCTCAACGTCTGCATTTTCAATCTGCTCTGCGTAAGTCATGCCCGTAGTGCCGAGCTGAACGCCTATCTTTTTGCCAACAAGGTCGTCCACGCCGAACACCGCGTTTTCTGCCACCTGAACAGAACAGCCGCTCATCATACATACGAGCAGCACCAGAACCGACATCGCTGCTATTATTTTTTTCATAGCGGATAATCTCCTTAGTTAGAATAATGGCATAAGAGACCGCTGCGAACAGTCCCTTTGTAATTTACTTAGGCTTTTTCATTGTAAGCGAAATTCTGCCGCGCTTCAGATCCACGTCCAGAACCCACACCTTCACCACTTCGCCCACTTTGACAGCCTCCAACGGGTGCTTGATATATTTCTCGCAAATCTGAGAAATATGCACAAGTCCGTCCTCGTGAACTCCGATATCAACGAATGCACCGAAGTCTATTACATTGCGGACTGTTCCCATAAGCTCCATACCGGGCTTCAGATCCTTTATCTCCATAATATCACCGCTTCTCATAAGTGGCGGCGGCAGCTCGTCGCGGGGGTCACGCCCGGGTTTTTCGAGTTCCTTTACTATATCGGTAAGAGTAGGAAGTCCTGCGCCTGTTTCGTCCGCTACAGCCGAAAGCTTGACTGATTTTAGCTTTGTTCGTATAGCGTCCATATCGCCAAGCTCGTTATCGGTAATTCCACACTTTTCCATAAGCAGCTTTGCGGCTTCGTAGGATTCGGGGTGAATGCCCGTATTGTCAAGCGGATTTTTACCGCCGGGCACACGCAGAAATCCTGCGCATTGCTCGTATGCCTTTGCACCAAGCTTCTTGACTTTCAGAAGCTGCTTTCTGTCTGTAAACTCGCCGTTTTCCTCGCGGTAAGCCACTATGTTCTTTGCGACAGCGGAATTTATTCCCGAAATATAAGACAGCAGCGAATATGACGCTGTGTTGAGGTCAACGCCAACCGAGTTTACGCAGTCCTCGACAACGCCCTTTAGCGCTTCGTCCATTCGTGCTTTTGGCATATCGTGCTGATACTGACCAACACCGATTGCTTTGGGGTCGATTTTTACAAGCTCAGCCAGGGGGTCCTGCAAACGTCTTGCAATGGATACCGCAGAACGCAGTGATACATCGTAGTCGGGAAACTCCTCTGCCGCAAGCTTTGACGCAGAATACACCGATGCCCCTGCTTCGGATACTACCATATACGAAACCTTTTCGGGTATGGTTTTCAGAAGTTCTGCCGTGAACTGCTCGGTTTCACGGGACGCAGTTCCGTTTCCGATTGCAATTGTAGAAACGTGGTGCTGCTCTATCATTCGTGTTACGATTTTGCGGGCAGTTTCCGCTTCGTTTTTGGAGCGTGTAATATAGATTATCGCAGTATCAAGCACTTTTCCCGTATTATCGACAACAGCACACTTACAGCCGTGCGCATATCCGGGGTCAAGTCCGAGAGTTACGGTATTTTTAACGGGCGGTGCCATAATAAGCTGCCTTAAATTGCTGGAGAACACCTTTATTGCGCCCTCCGCAGCGTTAGCGGTAAGCTCTGCGCGAACCTCACGCTCTATTGACGGAAAAATCAATCGCTTGAAGCTATCCTCGCAAGCCGCGCGCACGAGCTTTGCGCAAGCGCTTGTGTTTTCTGTAAGCTCACGCACGCACATACTCTCGCCCACGCCCTCGGGGAGAGTAATCGTCACCTTCAGAGCGTTCTCCTTTTCGCCCCTGTCCAAAGCAAGCACACGATGTCCTGCAATCTTTGATACAGGCTCGCAGTATTCAAAGTAGTTCTTGTAAACCTCGTCTGCTTCTTCGCTTGCCGAAGTGGAAGAAATCGAACCTTTCTGATAAACGGTTTCACGCAGCTTCTTGCGGAGTTCTGCATTATCCGAAAGGTTTTCGGCAATGATATCCATCGCTCCCTGAACAGCGTCATCAACAGACTTAACGCCCTTTTCCTCATCGACAAAAGCCTCTGCTTCTTTTTCGGGAATAGTATCGGCATTCTGTGCAAGGATTATTTCCGCAAGCGGCTCCAGACCCTTTTCTCTTGCAACAGAGCCTCTGGTCTTGCGCTTTGGCTTGAACGGGCGGTAAATGTCTTCGACTTCGACAAGCGCAGTCGCTTTTTCAATAGCTGCCGCAATTTCATCGGTCATTTTGTCCTGTTCGGTAATGGAAGAAATAATTTCCTGCTTGCGTTTTTCAAGATTACGCAGGTAAGTAAGCCTGTCGAACAGTTCACGCAGAATTGTATCGTCAAGAGAACCTGTCTGCTCCTTGCGGTAGCGTGCGATAAACGGAATGGTCTTATCGTCGTCTATAAGCGCCACCGTGTTGTCAACCTGCTCACGGCGGAGCTTGAACTCTTTGGCAAGTGTTTCGTTAATATCCATGTAATAGTGTACCCTCTCTTATCTGTCGGATTTTCTGATATCTGACATAATATCGTCAACCATACTGTTTGTAATGCGCTTTTTGCTGCGGATATCATCATCGTCGTCTATGAGATCCTCAACGCGCTTGGAAGCCAGTATCTGCGAGCTGCGTTTTCCTGCCGTTCCGGAACTGTGCGATGCCGATGCGGAAGAATTTGCGCCGTCCTTGTTTTGCTGTGAAGCGGAGTGCTTTGAAATCTGACGTCCTATCTGCGGAGCATTGTTTGCAGTCGGCAAGCCGTGACTTAAAGAAGATGTTGTTGTCTGAGCGAAAAATGCGTCGCTTAAATCACGCTTTGAAACGTCTTGGATTTCGGCGGTTTTGTCGTCCGTTTTAGCTTTTGATGACTCATTTACAGCGTTCGCTGCGTATTTCCCCAAAGCTATTTTCCCGGGAGTTTCGGGATTTGCATTCGGAGAAATAGCGGCAGGATTGAGTTTGGGTTTTTCGGCGGCTGAAAGCTTTGAATAATTGCCTGTCTTGTCAGTAAGCGGAATGACAGGGCGTTCCTGTGGAGCGGATTTTTTGCGTTCGTAATTGAAAAGCACAGGATTGCCGTCAGATGTATTCTGCGATTTGTTTTTTGAATACATGGCTTTTCCATCGCTGCTTACAGAAATCGAACTCCTGTTTGCAGCCGCTTTTGCAAGGTTTCCTGTTTCATCGGCATAATTCTTATACTGCGGCTCGACTTCGGGGTCGGGAAGTCTGGAAGCGGCAGTTTTTATTATGTCGTACAAAATCAGCGCAATGCATGGCAGAACCGCCACGCAGAACACTCCAAACGGCGTTTTTATAAAGCCTATCACTGCGCCAACCGCCTCGCTTGAATAATCCGCACTGCCTATGAGGCGTGTTTCGGCAACTTCATATGTCATATTGCCGTTCTCTATTGTAAGGTAATATTGTCCGTCTACAACATATATGTTTTCCACATAACCCAACGCACATTCGTTTGCACCTGTTCCTGTTGTGTACAGAACAAGTTTTCCCTCCGAGAGGTCGTATGCTGTCGTTTTCTGAATAAGTACAGCAGAACCCTTCGGAGCTTTGTCATACCCTTCGGACTGCACAATATATATGTTCATTCCGAACACGTCAACAGTATTCCTTGAACCGAAAGCCGCCGCACAGACTATAAGCAGTATTGCTGCGCACAGCAGCAGTCCGCAGATAATATACCCCAGTACTCTGAAAATTTTTTTCGATAAATTTATAAAAAACACTCCTTTTGCTCTTGACAAATTCAAAAAAAAAGTATATAATAAGAAAGTCGATTACACCAAATTTAATTATACCACATTTCGATTTATTTTGCAAGTAGATTTTGAACAATTGAACTTGATTTTTGCTAGTGTAGCACAGTTGGTAGTGCAGCTCATTCGTAATGAGCAGGTCGCAGGTTCGAGTCCCGTCACAAGCTCCAAAAAATTCCGTTCACGATTGTGGGCGGAATTTTTTTACTTATTCACTATTAACTCTTCACTAACCTTTGTGAACGGAATTTCAGTTAATAACGAACAGTGAAGAAGTTTTGTAAAGCTCAGCTTACACTCGGAGGGGATTAAACAAAGCACATCAATTTCTTCTATCTTTAGTCAATCCCTCAATCAGCTCCATTCACACAAGAAAGCCGACTAAATCTCCTTCAGCAAAACAGCGGTTTGGTTTTTGAGAGTGAGGGTGGTGGAGGCGGTTGTGGTGAGGAGTGTTGCATCGGTTTCCTCATCGAGCAAATACACCTCGTATACGCTCTCCTTGCCGAAATCCAAGGTAACGGTTTTTTCCTCCGCCGTATCGTCATCGCTGTAATTAACGATGAGTGAAAGGATTTTTCCGCCGCTGTCCACGCCGCAAAGCGAATAAATATTTTCGATGCTGTTTTCCGACGGAATTTCCTTTTGCATATCGTAAAACTTGCCATACCAATAAAGTGGAAAATAGCCTTTGAGCAAATCATAGGTATAAAAGTCGAACACGCCGTTGAAAACAGATGGTCTTGTGTCGTAATACATCAGCATATCGATTGGGCTGTTTTGAGCGGCGCAAATGCAAGCCGCAGTAAACGCCGCACCCTTCATTCCGTGAATCGTTTGGAGGCTGTATTTATATTCGTCAGTCCAGCCCTTGATATAGTTCCACTCGTTGAGTATGCTTTCAGCTTCGCCGTATCCGTGCTTGAGGAGCATTGCCTTGATGCGCTCGGATTTTTCGACCATAGCCCTCGGCTCAGTACAATAAATATGCCATGAGAAAAAATCCAACGGAACGCCTCGCCTTTTCATTTCGCCGAGGAAATCATCCGCCCAATCCTCTCTCCACGCAAGGGCAGGTCCGCCGAATTTAAGCTTCGGGAAGCAGGTCTTCAGGTGCTTTGCGGCGGTTTCATATAAATCGAAAAACTCCGCCTTCGTTCCGCCCCAGGTGCGCTTGTTGGCAGCATCGTCTTCATCGAGATCAGGCTCGTTCCAAATCTCCCAATATTCAATCCCCATCTCAAAGCCGTTTGCCCAGCCCTCATTGTAATGCCTGATGATATGCTCGCAAATAACCGCCCATTTTTTGAAATCGGGCGGAGGAAGTGTGCCGTGCTTTTTGATTTGGTGCTCAATCGTTTGACCAAGACGGAAAAAGGTTTTTGTACCTGCATCGTGACAAACGGCAATCGCCTCATCCGTGCAGGCAAAATCGTATGAATCGGGGCTGTAAGGGTCGGCTGAAAAATCGGGGAAAATATTGGTTATATCGTAGCTGTAGGGTCCGCCGTAAATGCCCGCAACGCCCGAATCGTGGGTTCTCGAATACGGGAATCTCGCCGCCTTATAATCCTCAAAATTGGTGCGCCATTGGTCGTTGGCGTGCCGCCTGTGCCACGGACCGCCGTTCGTTGCGTTCAATATCTTGAATTTTCTGCCTTTTTGTTCGGTGTTAAAGCTTAAGGTTTCCATTAAAATAATCCCCCTTTGCTCTTTTGCTCCATTGTACCAGCATATCCGCAAAAAATCAATCACCGTTATTTTTCAGTCAGCTCTTGTAATTGCCACCGATATGGTGTATAATAATCAAAAATAAAACAGGGGAGCTTGTTATGGCAGGCTGAGAGGAAGTAATCCAACTTCGACCCTTTAACCTGATGCGGATAATGCCGCCGTAGGAAGTCATCATAATCCGATTTTTTACGAGAGGCATCCGAGTGGTTGCCTCTTTTTTATTTTTTCACAACTGAAAACTCAAGGGAGCTTGTATGGCAGGCTGAGGGGGAGCGCCCTTGGCTTTGTAGAGAAGCGATGGGAAGCCGTGTTTCGGCGTGAGAGGATGCAATTAAGCATCGACCGAAAACAAAACCAATTTTAAGGAGTGCTTCACTATGAAAAAAATCAACACAAAAAAATGCGCACTTGCAGGCGTTTTCTGTGCCGTTGCGGTTGCAGGAAGTTTGTTTTCTTTCCCTGTTTTCGGCAGTAAATGCTCACCTGTTCAACATATTGTCAATGTCCTTTGCGGCGTTTTGCTCGGTCCCGGCTACAGCGTGGCGGCAGCATTTGTCGCTTCACTCATACGCAACCTTTCGGGGCTTGGCAGTTTAATGGCGTTCCCCGGCAGTATGTTCGGCGAGTAAGCTGAACTCAAAGGGAGATACAAATTATGAAAACCGTTTTATCCATTGCCGGCACAGACCCCACGGGCGGTGCAGGAATACAGGCAGACATCAAAACGATGACAATGAACGGCGTTTACGCAATGAGCGCCGTCACTGCTATGGTGGCGCAGAACACAACAGGCGTAATGGCAATTCAAGATTCGACACCCGAATTTTTAGCTCAACAGCTCGATGCCGTATTTGAGGATATCTTCCCCGATGCGGTAAAAATCGGTATGGTTTCTTCATGCGCATTGATTGATGTGATTGCAGACAGGCTTCACCGCTACAACGCCAAAAAAATCGTAATCGATCCCGTCATGGTTGCAACGGCAGGCTCAGCACTGATCAAAACCGATGCGGTGCAGGCAATGACCGAGAAGCTGTTTCCGCTTGCAACGCTCATCACGCCGAACATCCCCGAAGCGCAGGTGCTTTGCGGAGCAAAAATCGAGAAAAAGGAAGATATGCTTCGAGCCGTAAGAGCCATCGCAAGCAAATACGGCTGTTCGGTTCTGCTCAAAGGCGGTCATAGCATCAACGATGCAAATGATTTGCTTTATGCCAACGGAGAGCTTCATTGGTTTGAGGGCAAGCGCATCAACACTTCCAACACTCACGGCACAGGCTGTACCCTTTCCTCGGCAATAGCCGCCAACCTTGCTAAAGGCTTTTCGGTTGAGGACTCGGTTATGAACGCAAAAAAATATATTTCGCTTGCCCTTTCCGCAATGCTCGATTTGGGTAAAGGCTCAGGTCCGATGATGCACAATTTCAACCTACAGGGAGAATTTGCACAGCAAAAGCTGCCCGACGGAGCTTTTGCAGATTTTCGCAAAAACGGGCAATAAATCGCCTGCTCGAATTATTTACAACAAAAAAAGAGTGTGCTATAATTTAAAGAAAAAGCTTGAAAGAGGCAGAAAGGCACAATGCTCGAAACGAAAGAAAGCGCAACCGCTCAATACATAAAAATGACTCAAACCCCCGTGGCTAAGCTTATCCTATCCCTCGGAATACCCACGACGGTCAGTATGCTCATCACCAACATTTACAATATGGCAGACTCTTATTTTGTCAGCCAAGTGTCGCTCAGCGCAGGCGGTGCGACAAGCGTTGTGTTCGGCGTAATGGCGATTTTGCAAGCTATCGGCTTCATGTTCGGTCACGGCGCAGGCAGTAACATCAGCAGAATGTTGGGCAGTAAGCATACGGAAAAGGCGAACCGCTACGCCTCAATGGGCTTTTTCGGGGCGTTGCTTTGCGGCGGTGCGGTGATGGGCTTCGGCTTGGCTTTTCTTGAGCCGTTTATGCGCCTTTTGGGCAGCACCGACACAATTCTGCCATACGCAATGGACTACGGCAGGTGGATACTGATTGCCGCACCTGCAATGACAACAGGCTGTGTGCTCAACAACATCCTGCGCTATGAGGGCAAGGCAGCCCTCGCCATGATTGGTCTGACAACGGGCGGAATTTTGAATATGCTCCTCGATCCGCTTTTCATATTCACCTTTGATATGGGAATCAGCGGCGCAGGCTTGGCAACTGCGCTCTCTCAATATATTTCCTTTGCCATTCTCTTTTCGATGTTCCTCTCCAAAAAGACTCAAAGCGTAATTGCTCTGCGATTTTTGACAAAGGATATGCGGGTGCTTTGGGATATAATCCTCACGGGTCTGCCGAGCCTTGCACGCCAAGGTCTGAGCAGTGCCTCAACAATGGTGCTGAACATTGCGGCAAAGCCGTTCGGCGATGCGGCGATTGCGGCAATGGGCTATGTCGGCAGAACCTCTAACCTGATTTTCAGCGTCGGCTTGGGTATTGGTCAGGGCTTCCAGCCGTTGGCGGCGTTCAACTACGGCGCAGGCAAATATTCACGGGTTAAAAAAGGCTCTTGGTTCACTCTCGGCTTCGGCGCTGTGTTCATCGGTCTGCTTTCGGCAATCTGCTATGCGTTTGCGCCGCAGATAATTTCCCTTTTCCGCACTGATGCGGCTGTTGTGGAAATCGGCGGCGATGCGTTGCGGATAATGTGCCTGTTCTTGATTTGCCTGCCGATTTCGGTCGTCGGTAATATGCTTTTTCAGAGCATCGGCAAGAGCGTAACTGCACTCATCTTATCCTGCATACAAAGCGGTCTGCTGTTCATTCCGCTGTGCGCCGTGCTGTCACGGATTTTCGGAATCAAGGGCATCGAATTTGCCCAACCGATTGCCTATTTCTTTTCGGCGGCAATCTCATTCCCCGTTATGCTCCGCTTTCTTCGCCGTTTACCAAGCGATAAATAAACACTTTTCAGCTCCATTGCATCAGTGGGCGATTTTTCACCTATTCACTCTTAACTAACTTTTAACTCTTGCTTACTTCCGTAAACGAAGCTTCCGTTAATAACGAATCGTGAAGAAGTGTTGTGAAATTCAGCTAAGCCTCCCCTTTTGCAATCAAAAATAAAAACAAGTTAAAAACTCAATATCATTCACCGCAATGTGAATAAAAAAAACACCCTTTGTCCAAAAGGCAAAAGGTGTTTTCTGGTGGGAGAGGGTGGATTCGAACCACCGAAGTCAGTGACGACAGATTTACAGTCTGTTCCCTTTGGCCGCTCGGGAAC
>CAZBLS010000023.1:0-21776 GCA_964492705.1 uncultured Oscillospiraceae bacterium
GTATTTATATGTTAATGTATATCCTTTGCCTAATTAAGAACTTTTGCGGTAAAACAGTTTAAAGAACGCATATTTGACTGTTTTACGGGATTTTTTGTGATTTAGGTGAAATTATTGGGCGGTGTAAACAACGCCAACAAACACAGCAATGTGACTTCGCCTTTGCATACAAGTTTTCAAAAGCAAAAAAACATATACAGAATGTCCATATCTCCAAAAGGACTAATATATTTCCTCCGTAACCGAGCGAAATATGGGCATTTTTTCTCGTAATAACGTCAAAAATACGGGTGTATGTTATCTCCCCTGCCTCATCAATTAACTGCGCACCGCTTATTGCCTTTTCTTTACACAAATAATCGGCAAAATGCTTTTTAAGCGTAAAAGTACTGATTTATCGATATTCGGCTGAAAAATCTTTTTAATAACGAACATTTTTTTTGCATTTCAAAACAACACTTATAAGCAAATATATTTTCGTATTTCCGTTTAGTTCAATTCAGTTTTTCGTTGTCTTTTTTTGTCAAAAAAACATTTTTTTGAATATTACTGTTACCGAAGCGAATAATTCTTTTGAGGTGATATGATGAAAAAATGTTATATTTGTAATTGCGAGCGAAAAGAAAATCTGATTATTCTCGGAAAACATATCTGTGACGAGTGTGAGTGGAAAATACTTACCGCACAGGCACATAAAACAGGTTATAACAAATGTATCCGCAAACTTAAAGGTTTATTTGAAAATACTTAAAGGGAACAGTCCGTTCCCTTTTTCTTTTTTCTCCTCTAAACTGATTTCCGATTTCCCACTCCTAATTTTCAATCGCTAATTACTAATTGCTAATACCTGTTGCCTAATTTCTCAAAACAAAAGAAAAAACGCAGAGAATTTGCATTCTCTGCGTTTTTAAATATTCTTTTTTAGCCTACCATACCGGAACGTTCAATACTCTGTACGAATGACTTCTGACAGAAGCAATACAGTATAACGATCGGTGCGATATGCATAACGGTACAAGCCGACTGATACAGCGTACTGAGTACACCGTCACTTGCAGCACCTAAAATACCCGAAGCATAGGCAGAACCCATAGACGTAATCTGTGTAGCCATAACCTTTGCCGAGGGGTTAAGTATGCTTATATAGTACTTATCGTTGTATTGCCATACAAAGGCAAACAGGAATACCGTAACAAGCATAGGAAGTGCCGAGGGAAGCATAACCTGAACAAACGTTCTGAAAGCACCTGCGCCGTCGATATAAGCCGCTTCTTCAAGTTCCTTGGGCTGGTTTACAAAGTACTGTCTCAACAGAAATACAAACAAACCGTTGCGGTACATTGTAGCCGTTGCACTCAAAAGACCGATTGCCGTCCAACCTCTTGTAAGGTCAACGTTGGGAATGAGCGAAAGTTGCTCACCGAACGAGAACATATACAGCGGGTTAAACGTTTTGTATCTGAAATACATCGACGAAGTAAGCATCTGTATGGGTACCATAAGAGTAAATATGCAAAGGAGGAATATAAGGTTATTACCCTTAAACTTAAACCTTGCAAGACCGTAGGCAACAAGCATACAAGAGCACATTTGCATAAGAGCAAATATAAGGGAAGATGAAAAAGAAGCAAGGTACAACTCGGGAATCTTTGCATACTTCCACATAACCACATAAGTGCTTACGTTAAATGACTTGGGAATAAGAATAACCGTAGGATCGTAAACGTCTGCCGAAGTCATAAACGAAGTAATAAGAGTGATAAGTATAGGATAAATTACCAAATAGCAAATACCTATAAGCAAAACGCCTCTCAGCAAACTCCAAAGAAACGACAAGGTTTTCTTACCGAAAACGACTTTTTTGAACTTTTCCCATTTAGTGAGTTTGGGTACAACGTAACGGTCAACTTCGTCAGCACCGACTTCATTAACCAATTTAATTTTCTCTGATTTTTCCATTTACCCTCACCCCCTTAATTCTCATAGTAAACAAGTTTTGATATAATTGCCGAAACAATACTTATTATGATTGTAACAATTAGGAAATATACCCAACTCATTGCATAAAGGTCTACCGGATTCGTTTGCGCCGCTTCGTTATATAGGAACGCAAGAACGGGGTTTGACATACCGCAAAGAACGTCTATCATAGTATAAACGGCATTAACGAGGATCATAGGACTTATCATCGGGAAAGTAATTTTCCAGAAGTTTTCCCATCCGGTTGCACCCTCAACTTTCGAGGATTCGAATATTGAGGGAGAAATGGTTTGCAAACCTGCAAGGAAGATAAGTGTGGGAACACCTGCGCCGTTTATTATAGACGTAAGTTTGTTAAATGCAGTACCTACAAACTGACCGAAAGAACCGCCTATTGAAGCTTGAATACTTCCTGCCAAATTCATAGCCTGCGCACCTGCCGATGCCATTTGCTCGGTATCTACCGCACCGTCACCGCCAAGCATACTTGCCGCAACACCTGCCGAAGTTATAACCGGCATAAACAGTATTGCACGGGCAAGTGTTCTGCCGTGGAAGTTTTGGTTAAGTACGTTTGCCATAAGGAAACTGAATATCAGTGTGGTGGGAACCATCAATACAAGATTTCCCATTGATGAAATAAGGTTTGTAATAAATTCTGCCTGTTCACCGTTTATGATATCCAAATAGGCTTGCCAGCCGTAGGGTTCGATACTTGTAATGTTCGTAACGCTGTTAAAGGTTTGTACGTTAAACGAAAGAACAAGTGCCGTGTAGAGGGGTGAAATTACAAAGAAAATAAAACCGATAATAAACGGGAGGATAAAGAGCCAACCGTAAAGTGAGCGCTTTGTTGTCAGTCCCAATTTATAACTTCTTGGTTTTTTCATTTATTCTTTCCCCCTTTCGCAAAAGATTCCGCTTTTACGACCGTACCGTCATCGGCGGTAAAGTCATAACTGTTGTAGTTTACGTAAACTACCGTGCCGTCGCTGTAAGTAACTTTGTTAACATCTTCGGCAACGTTTTCGTGTTTAACCATATATTCGCCTGCCGTCTGTTCAAGGAGTTCGTTATATTCCTTGTACATTTCGACTGCGCTTTCAAACCACGATTCATAACCCAAGGAGTACATACCGTCAAAGAGAAGATCCTGTACTTCACCATTGGGAGCATAGCACCAACGGTAATAAACGCCGGAACCTGCTTCAACTGCTTGAAGGAACGTTTTCTTCGTATCTCCGTTAAGGTTAATTGGTTCACCGGAATATTCAACACTGCCGTGAATAACCATCTGATAGAAAGGAACCGAGAGGTCTGCAAGGTTGAACATTGAACTTGTGTTGCTTATTTCAAATACGCTGTCAACATAGGAAAGCATATAGGCATTTGTGCCTTTTGCCATAACCTTTTTGTTTCCGCCCATAAGTTCGGCAACAGCTTTGTACGTATTTGCGGTATTTCCCCTATCGGAGAAATCGTTTGTTTTATAACTTCCGGGAAGATTATATCCCAGAGAACCCAAACTTACGTTTTTAATGCCCAACTTATCAAGGTCATTATTAAGTTTAACCGCAAAACTCTTGCTGTTGTCCTCCGATGCAACATTGTATATTACCGAGGGAGCAACTATAGATGCAACGTTTTTGTTTTCGTTTGCAACATTCCAATCCGAATAGAACTGATAACGGAATGCAACGTCTCTCGAAATATACCTTGAAGCCTGTGTCAACTGCGAATATCCGTCAAACATTTCGGTATCGTAAACAAGGGCAAGTTCGGTCTCGAAGTAAATATTTACGCCGAGTTTGTCACCGAGTTCAAGTAAATCTTTAAGTCCGCTCTTTCCGCCCAATGCGCTGAGAACCTTGGCTTTGTTAAATACGGAGTTTCTGAGTCCGTTATTAGCCCAGCCCTTATAGTTTACCGAAATATTCTTAACGCCTGCATCTGCCAACTTTTGAATAAGTTCGCCACACTCGTCAAAGGTAGTAAGGGCACGCATTTCGGTATAAGGAATACCGAGGAATGCATTGTCTCTGTCGTAAGCACCTACAAGTTCGATATTAAAGGGAACCGCTGAAAAATCTTTTTTGGTAAGAATGCCGTTTTCGGTAAGATAGTTACGGTAATATTCAGCCATTCCGCTGTAATCCGCATTATCTTTTGAAAGTACGGTGTATGAAACCGTAAGATCTTCGGAGTTCATCTTGCTCTGATAAATACGTGACGTTTTACCGGAGTTTTTAAACTCCATTTCCATATATTCGGAAAGCTTAAACGTAGTGTAGCATACGTTTCTGTCTTTAACGCTTGCCGACTTTCCTGCAATATCCGCAACCACCGTTGCATTGCTGTCACCGTCTTCGATTATTGCAAAAAGTGCACTGTCGCCTTTCTTGATGCCGAATACGGGAAGTGAAGCATTCTGGTTTGCGTAGGGTTTGTTCTTTATTTCGGTACCGTCATCCAAGCCGTAGATCTGCAAGCGGATAGGATCGTTTATGTTGGTTTTACCGTTGTTAAAGTTAACAACCGCACCCGAGCCGTCGGGAACAAACATATATCCGTCATCTTCTTTTGAACCGGAACCGAAGTACTGCAAAAGAGTGATTGTAGAGATAGCATAATTGTTTTTATCGTACTGTATCTCTTCATTGGGAACCGTTACGGTAAGTCCGTTATCGGTAAGTACGTAGTCAACAGGAACGTAGAAGTTCTTTGCGGGTTCTACCACAACGCCGAACTGCTCGTTTAACTCATTGCGTTTTTCAAGAGTCATACCGCAGTATTTGCCGAGTGCATCCTGCAACTTGCCCATCATAAGGCTGTTATTCCACATATTGCTGTCGCTTATGATATAAACGTCTTCACCGCGGTCGATATTCTCTTGCATATTGGGAGCGATAGCAAGAAGTTCCTGCTGACGGTCATAAGGATAACTGCTCCAAGTATTGGGAGAAATTTTAGTATAAACGGAACCGCCGCTTATATACTTTGAAATAAGGCTCTCGCCGTTTTCTTTAAGCGTAGCGATATACTGTTCCGCATCTGCCTGATGCAAGCAAGTGGGAATGACATAGTCGGGTTTTACTCCGCCCAAAATGTAAACTACACGGAGATTTCCGTTATGGTTTACAACATAGAACTGCTTTTGTGTCGCATCGTCCGTCTGATTGAGCACGCAGTCGATGTAACTTTCAAGTTTAGTCTGACTTCCTGCTGTTTTATCAAGATAGAAGATGGAAAGCTGACTGCTCATCTGGCTTACAACGCCCGCTGCCCTTTCGCTGGGTTCGGGGTTCGAATACCAAACTTCACCGCTCTTTTTGTCAAGCAATGCAATTTCAAGTATTTCATCGCTGAAATACAGTGCATAATTGCTGTTTTCCTTTGCCAAAACAAAGGTAGTATCTTTACTTTCGTCTTTCGTGTCCTTACGAACCCATGTTTTTCCTGTTTCAAAAACAAATTCGGGTTCGTTGTTAACGGGTGTTATATAACCTTCGGTCTCATCTGCGCCACAACCCGAAAATGCTATTACGGGAAGAATCATAGTCGCAACGAGAAGTAATGAAACGATTTTCTTCTTCATAATTATTCCTCCATTACCTTCTCAACTCTAATTCCCGATATATCGTGTATACGAAGTTCCACATTTCCTGTACAAGGAAGAAGAACATAAGTCCCACGAAAACGATTATTACCATACCGAGAAGAATGAACAGCAACGTAATGAAAGTTTTACCGCCGGAATACTGGTGAGTGGTCATTGTACCTGCATAGAGGAGCAATGCCGTCCAACCGATACCCAAATACGTAACAAGTGAAACGATAGTTGCTTCGTTTGACGTAAGGACGTTTGTAAGGAGCAACAACAGTAACTGCGATATTACTATCGGAAGCATTGAATATCCTGTATAAAGCAAGATATCTTTCATACTTCCCTCGCCGTCAAAGAGCGTTGTAAGTCCCCAGTTTGCCGCTACCCAAATAACAACGATAAGGGCAACTTTAACAAACGTGCCGAGTACGTTAATGTTTTCCGGGAAAACCTTGTAAGAGTTAAAGTAATAGTTGTTAAACTGCTTGTCAAGAATATCGGTAACAACGTAGAGTGCAAGCAAAAGAATTGCCATATACATTTTACCGCGTTTTTCGTGCTTTAAATCCCAAAATCCGTCAAGGGGATGCACTATAACGTGAAAAGCATATTTCAAATCTTTTCCGAACGTTTTTAATGCTTCAATCATTCGTTTCTGCCTCCTGTCTTAACAAAGTGCTTAAACTTTTTCGTCCAACTTACCGCAATCAAAACAACTGCAAGTACGATTATCGCCGTAAGGAGATAAGGCATTATTTCTTCAAGCACCATATCTCTGTACTGATAAAACGCTTTGCCGTATTCATCCTGCGAATAGCCTTTCATAAAATATTCTGCCGCTTCAAGATAACCTGCTTTCTGCTTTGCGGAATCAAGTTCTTCTGATGCCTGCAAATATTTTACCTTAGCAACACCTCTGTATGCTATGGACGAGTTTGATGACATACCGAGTATCTTATTCCACGCATCTACCGCATCGGAATATCTTCTCTCTTCGTGGCTGTTTACAGCTTCACGGAGAATAGTACCGTATTCGGTGGGAACGTATGTGGTAATCTGTGCGCCGGTGGAATCGAGAACAAGTATTGTTTCATCATCGGTAAGCAATTCGATTGCGGCAGGATTGAGACTTGTGCCCTTTGTATATCCTACCTGCTCTTCACGTGAAGAGGAAGAAACTTCCGTACCGGTATTATTCTTTCTTGTACCGAGTGCGCCGAAAACGTAAAGCAATTCGCCTGTTGAAGTGTAGGTAAATACTCTTCCCTTTTGAGTATCAAGGATACTCGTAAGTCCGTTAGCGGAAACGGTTACGTCGGCAATGTACGAATACGTTGAACGGTTTGTTCCGTCACCGCTATCGCCCGAGGGAGGATTAAGACCCTGCCTCTGCAAAACGTCGGAACCTGCGGCATTAAGTTTTCTCAGTGCCGCACCCACTTCGGATTTATCATTAAAGTGAGATGAAAGGTCGGCAACTTTGATTTGTGAAATCGTGCCGTAGATAAATCCTTCCGAATCCAAAGTAACGTTACTGTACTCGGTTGAAAGGTTTTGTTGCATTTGGCTCTTTGCATTTGCCGAGAAAATTCTGCTGAGCAAAGAGGAAAGTGTCTGTTTGGTTTTTGTTGCACCGAAGAATTTTGTAAAGTTACCGTCGGCGTCAAGTTCAACAAGACCCTGATAGCAGTCCTTAGAAACAACAAACATACGCATTGCGTTATCTACAACTATTTTTAAAGGTTTGTAGGTAACCGCAGTTAAATCGCTTGAACTTCCTCCGCTTACCGAACTTGATCCTGCGCTTGGCGTAGGTTCAACTTCGCCGTCAACGGTTTCGCCTGTGCTTTCACCGCCATCGCCGTTTTCACCGTCGGTAACGGGTTCTGCCGTTGCCTCGGGAGTAACTTCCGGTGTTGCTTCGGGTGTGGGAGTTGCTTCCTCAGTCTCCGTGGGTTCTTCCCCCGCAGAGCCATCGGTTACAAAGTTATTTTCCGTCTGTGCAAAATACTTTGAAATATCGGGGTCGTTGTAAGTTCTGTCAAATACGAAAGAATCCGTATCCTTATCAAAACCGAAACGAACAACACGCCTGTTTACCGTATCGCAAACGTAAAGGTAAGTGGCATCCTTTTCAAAGTTGAACAGACCGTTGGGGGAATTGAAAGTATCCTCTTCCCCTTTTTCGTTTGTCCAAGAAGTGATTATCTGTTTTACCGTGCGGAGGTCTTTATCCAGTACAACAAGCCTGTTATTACCTGTATCGGAAATAACAATGCACTCGTTAAAATCGAACTGAACAAGGTCCTGCGGTTCTTTTAATGCTATGCCGTCAAGATTTTCAACGCCGATAAAGTTGGAATTGATAACCTTTTGTGCAACAACAGCCTGAGGTTCGGGATAAATTCCCGACTCGGTGTAGGTATAGTTCTGATATGGAGCCGCCGAAACGGATACCGTCAAAACCGTTGCCATTGCGGCGGCAATCGTAAAACGCGCTAAATTTTTTAACTTCATATATCTGCCGCCTTTCTCAGTCTTTCATACCCGAGGTAGCCATTGTTTCGATAATGTTACTCTGTGAGAAGATGAACATCGCAATGGGAACTACCATAAGTATTACCGTAACTGCGTTTGAAACACCCTGTCTTGCAATACCGGTTGAAACGATCTGCGTAAGGGCATAAGGAAGTGTTTTAAGGGATTCGCTTTGAATAAATACCGATGCACCCAAGTTCCAAAGACTCTGCACGGAGAATATCATAAGCGTAAGCCAAGCCGATTTAACCTGCGGAAGAACGATGGACCAGAATATTTTAAAACTGCCTGCGCCGTCGATACGTGCCGCTTCGATAAGTGACTTGGGAATCTGTCCCATAAACTGTTGCATAAGATACATACCCATTGAGGAACCGAACGTGGGAACGATGATTGCCCAGTATGTATCAATCATACCGAGTTTGGCTTTGATCATAAACAGAGGAAGCCAAAGAACGGTACCGTTAAACATAAGTGCCGTAACTATCGCACCGGAGATGAATTTTCTGCCGGGGAAGTTATAAAGGGAAAGAGGGTATGCGCAAAGGGAGCAGAATACGATCTGTCCGAATGTACCCACGCCTGTTATAAACAAAGTATTGAAGAAATACCTTGAAAAGGGAACCCAAGAGTTACCCATCAAAACAAACAGGTCGGTATAGTTTGTTGTTACCCAACGGTTGGGAAGCAACGTAGGCGGAAACTTAAAAAGTTCGTCCATAGGTTTAAATGAGTTGCCCACTGCGTATACCATAGGCAAAACCATAAAGCAGGCTATAACCACAAGGAAAAGCATACTTACAAAGTTGCCGGCACCTGAACGGCTTACTTTTTTTGCCATATTTACTCACCCACCTTTGAAAGCAATCTTTTGATAATCTTGTTGGTGATTATCATCATCAGGAACAAAAGCACCGCAATACCACAGGCATAGCCCAATTCCATTCGGGAGTTTGCGTAGTCTTCCATCAAGTGGATAAGCGTGTTTGCCACGTAATCCTGCGAGGGGAAACCAACAAGTGCGGTAATCTGTGCACCTACCGAGAAAGCACCCGTGATGCTCATAACGGCACCGAACATAAGCTGGGGTTTCATATAAGGTAAGGTAATGTACCAAAGTTCTTGGAATCTGTTTTTAACACCGTCGATAGCACCCGCTTCGTACAAGGTGCGGTCAACGTTTTGAAGTCCCGCAATAAAGGTAAGGAAACTCGTACCGAGGGACGACCAAAGTATAACTATCAAACAGCACGGGACTATGTAATCCACGTTTTCAAGCCATTTAATATTGGTAAGCGTTATACCCGTGTTCATAAGGAAACCATTAAGCAAGCCGTATTGGTCGGATGAGAAGATTATCTTCCAAACAACGTATACGTTGGCAAGTGACGGTGCATAGTAGAACAGCGTCATAACCGCTCTCGTTCTTCTGCCCAGTTCGTTAATGAGCCAAGCGAAGAACAGTGACATAATATAACCGCCCGGTCCTACGATAACCGCAAAGAATATCGTATTTTTAAAGGACGTCATAAACAGATCATCGGCAGTGAAAAGCCTGATGTAGTTATCCCATCCTATAAACTGAGGGGGTTCCAATACGTTAAAATAGGTAAAACTGTAATAAATCGCAACGAAAACCGGTAAAACCGTAAATACGAGAAAGACAAGCAGATACGGTGCCATAAACAGGTAAAGTGTACCGTTTTTACGCATTTCCTTGAACTGATATCCAAGCCAGTCGGAAAAGAACGATTTTTTCTTGGTATTAGTTTCGTTCGTCATCAATTCGTACTTCCTTTCGGTTTTGTTATCTCCGCAATCTTATCCGCAAACTCATCACGTTTACGTGCGATTTCCTGATTGATCTTGCTTACATACTCTACAAACGTAGTGTTGGGATCCGTATCGTTGTTGATAACCTCTTTCCAAGCAAACTCTATATTACGTGAAGTGTAATATCCGCCGGGAACTTGGGGAACCGCTTTAACGTGACTCCACTGTTCCTGAATAACGTTCATAGATTTCTTATCCCACGGAAGTTTTGCCATTGCTTTACGGTTAGCAGTCTGATAACGTGCTGCGGCACCGAGCAAACTTTCAATTTCCGTGCCGAAACGGTACTGAGCATCTTCGCCCGTCCACCATTTCATAAACTCCCAAGCACGCTGTGCAGTGGTCCTTCCCTCTTCGGTGTTCTTGTCAACCGAAAGCATTACGCAACCGGAAACGGAACTTGCACAGGAGTGATCGATAACAACATTTCCGTTTTCATCCAAAAGTTTGTTTCCGTTAGCATCACGCTGAATTGTACCAGGAACCATTGAGAATTCCCAAAGACCCTGAATTTCGGGAGCGAATACCGCAAGTTGCGAATACTGACTGTAACTTGCAATACCAACGGGAACTTCACCCGTTCTGAAACGGTTTGCGAAATCGTAAGTGTTGGGCAAATCGTAAAGAGTATAGAACTGAGTCCATTCCTTAAACGCATCAAGTGCCGCATCACTTGCAAGGTCGGTGGTTACAAGGTCGTCGGTATAATACTTACCGCCCTTTTGGAAAAGGAACATGGCATAAGACATATCACCGCTTCCAACCGCTCCTACAACGGGAACAGGCATAGCAAACGTCATCTGCTGATTTTGCAATTCGCCGATGATATTGTAAACGTCATCCCAAGTTTCGGGGGGTTGAAGTCCCATTTCTTCCAAAATGTCCGTACGGTAGAATACCATATAGAAATCCTGTGTTTCGGGTATAGCATAGATATTGTTGCCGTATGAGAAAGGCTGTATAGCACTCTCTGAGAATATCGAAGTATCTTTAAGCACTTCTTTATAATCGGGGAACAGATCCTCGTCGGCAAGGTTCATAACCGCACCGCGGAGTGCATAGTTTACCGCATTTTCCGCACCACGGGAAAGACATACGTCGGGACCGATACCGGAAAGTATGGAGGGCAACAGTGAACCGCCGGCAACAAGACGCGTGCTTACGGTTATGCCTGTCTTTTCGGTAAACATATCGTCGATAAGCTGTTTAAGTATCGTAGCGTTATCTCTCGAACCGGTAAGACCTGCGCCCGTTTCAAGCCAAACTTCAACAGGTTCCTGTCCGTCGGAAGCAACGGTACCGCCGATGTTATCGTAATCTTCGGTAAAGGATGCGATAAACGCACGTACTTCGTGCAACAACTTTGCAAAGAATCCCGCATCGGCATTGGGTATGGAAGAAGTTGTCTCTTCGGGACTTACAACGATATAGTCAAGTTCCAAGGGATTTTTACTCATATCGTTGATCCAAGTACCCATAGCGGCAATGGCATCTTTGTAGTTGGTGAACAAATCGTTTACACGGTTGTAGTCGTCATTGATCTGTTCAAGTATAAGCATCATACTTTTAAGGCTTGACAACTGTGCACTTGCACTCTTGCCGAATACCTCAATGAACTCCTGCTCCAATGCTTCAAGGTTATCGTACTCTTCCTTAATTATATTAAGGGCATCGGGAACCATTGTGTTAAGCATATAGTTGGCGTTGGTATCGGGGTTGGAGCCCGTTATCATAAGGATACGGCGGTAAGCTACGTTAAGTTGCGTAAGGCTTGCCTGCGCTTTTGCAAGCATATCGCCCAAATCGCCCAAAGTGGTTTCAAGACGAATCGTATTTTTGCCTTCGTTAAAGTAGAAGTAATACGTTCCGTTCTCATCGTCACCCAACGTATAGTTTGCAAAAGAGTTGGAATAGTTAAAAGTAAGGTTGCCTGCTTCGGCACAGGGCTGAACACCGTTTATGGTAAGTTTACGGGTAGTATACATACCGTTAAGAGTATTCTGCCTTGCCTTAAACGTTATGGCATAAAGTCCTGCTTTTTCAACATTGAAACTCCACTCTATCCATTCGTTGGGGCTTTGCCACTTATCGGAACCGATTGTGTTGTAGCGTATCTTGCTGTGATGGTAAGGAGCAGATACGGGAGACGACCTGTCGGTTATGGCATAAAGCGTGGGTGAAGATTTAAGTATATCGTAGGTAATATCCTTTGTGGCATCGTATGCAGTGGTGTCGGTAGGATCGATATATCCGTTATATTTGCCGATACTGTCGGTAGTAACAAACAAACTCTGTTTATTGGAATACGCATCGGGATTATGTATTCCCTCTGCTTGAATGTACAGTGAAGAAACACCCGTTACCTTTATATAACCTTTTGATTCGTATTCCTTTTTAAGTTCGGCATACGAGGGGGCGGATTCTACCTGATGCAAAACCGCTTTTTCAACAAGCATACCTTCTTTAATGGCTTCAAAGCAAAGAGTATGGGTTCCTTTTTCAAGATATACGGCAAAAGGCTCCTGCTCGTATCCCATATAGTCTCTCATATCAACTGTCTGCCACTGTCCGGTTTCTTCCTGATAGGGACGCTTTTCGTTACCCGTTTGGGAATCGATCCTAAGCACACCAGCATCTTTCCAAACACGTTCGAAGTTTACTTGACGTGCCTCGTAGAATGGAACTGCGCCGTCAATATAGAACTTACGCTGAACAGCAGAACTTTTACTGTCTGCGGTGTACTGTACACCGTCTTTTTCGTAAACTATGCTCTCATAGGCAAAATATGAAAAAGTAAGGTTGTACAATCCCGTTTCGGGTACCGTAACCATCCAACCGCAAATGCCCTCGTCATAGAAAAGTGCACCTTCTCTTTTATCCGTGGGATTGTTGTCCGATGATGCGATAACTATCGGAAGACTTCCTTTTATCTTCCCCGTTTCGGCATCGAATTCCACTGCATCTTTACCGCTTAAAACTATTTCGGTTTTAGGTCTTGCGGCGTTTACGTATTCGGCAATATAGTTTTTGTAAGCAAAGTCACTTGAAACTTTACCGTCGAATGCGGCAGTGTCGGTAGCACCTTCGTTAACGTCGGTGTCACCTTCGGTCGGAGTCTGTACTTCTGTGTCGATTTCTTCTTGCGTTGTACCCGTTGTGCCGTTGGCTTCTGCGTTATCGGGTTCTGCAAACGTTACGCACGAAAGCAACGATAACAGTACCGAAGCGGTAAGCACTAAAACGAGAATCTTTTTGAGCAAAGACTTCATTATATTCCTCCTATACTTAAATAACCTGCAAATAAGCCTATATATAATATATGTGTTACCCTCACCGTATACCCAAATACGGCATTATTGCAGACTAATACATTTTATCTACTGTATAATACCACTTTAAACGGCGAATGTCAATAATCAATCTTGATTTTTTTATTTTTTTATTTTTTTCAAAAATCGTCAAAAGTCCGCAATTATGGGGGTTCTTGCTCTTTTTAAACATTCCGATGAAAAAAATTTACATTTTTAATTTTTTCCTTTTACCGCAAAATTGCCTTTTTTGCCGTCTTTTTCCCAAGCGAAAATTTTTTTCACTTTGTGCTTGACTTATGGGAAACAATGTTGTATATTATCATAAACTTTGAAACGGATTTTCCTCAAAGTAAAAAATGCGGTTATAGAGGTGTTATTATGAAGACACTAAAACGACTGTTTCACTATTACAGACCTTACTTGGGTATTATGCTGCTTTACCTTTTTATGGGTATTTTAGTTGTTGCGCTTGCTATGGTACTTCCGCAAATAACAAAATACATCATTGCATCGGTAATCGGCGATACCCTTTTTTCCGTTTTCGGCATTGAGATCGGCGATAAAGGTCAACTTTTTATCTACCTTGCATCTGCGTGGCTGTTTGTCGTTATTCTACGTCAGGCACTGAGTTACGTGCGCTCGCTAATAATGACCAAAGCCTCCATAAGTGCCGTATGCGCCTTGCGTGACGACGTTTTTTACCGTATGCTTTGGCAAACACCCTCGTTTTTGCAAAACGAAAATACAGGTAACATCCTTACCGTTATCAACGGCGATACCGAAATCATATCCGGCTTTTTTACCGGTACGATACCTGCCGTTATCGAAGCACTGTTCGGTTTTATTTTCGCAAGTATAATGATAGGAAGAATGAATATCTACCTTGTGCTTACCGCATACGTATTCATCATCCCCCTGTTCCTCGTTTCCCGTAAATTCGGCAAAGTTTTTTACAAATGGTATCATTACGTGCGTGAATCAAGTGCCGATCTCAGTATGACGGCACAGGAAAACATTAACGGTATCCGTGCGGTAAAAGCTTATGCGCAGGAAGAACAGGAAAAAGCGAAATTCGACGAAAAGAATGAGACTTTTTGCTATCACGCCATAAACTATATGGTAATATGGGGCAAAAACTACGTACCTTTCGGCATAATCAGCAATCTTCCAAATATAGTTATCACTCTTGTTGCCGCCTTGCTTGTTATAAACGGGCACACGGGTCAGTTCGGTATAGGAACTATGGAACTTGCCGAATTTGTAGCCGTTTCGGGATATATAGGCTACATTCTCGTTCCTTTTCAGCAAGCAAACAACTGGATAAACCAAGCACAGCAATCGATAACAAGTGCCGAAAAAGTTTTTCGCTTTATTTCCACCGAATCTTCCATTCGTTCCGGTTCAGTTAAAGCGGATACTTCTTCCGTACACCTTACCCTTGAAAACGCCTCCCTTTCCATAAATAAAAAGGTAATACTCGACAATATCGACATTGATCTTCCCCAAGGCAAAACCTTGGGCATAATGGGTGCTACGGGCAGCGGTAAAACTATGCTCACAAACGTGATAAACAGGTTTTACGACGTTACGGGCGGCTCGGTAAAAATAAACGGAACGGATATAAGAGATCTTGACCTCACTTCACTGCGTTCCTGTTTTTCGCCCGTTATGCAGGATGTATTCCTTTTTTCGGAAACCATTGCCAAAAACATTGCTTTCGGGAAGCCCGATGCCACTTTTGAGGACGTGGAACGGTGTGCCCGTATAGCGCAGGCTGACGGATTTATAAAAGAAATTCCCGAGGAATACAACACTATCGTTGGTGAAAGAGGTATGGGTCTTTCCGGCGGACAGAAACAGCGTATATCCATTGCCCGTGCACTGCTCTCCCCCGCCCCGATACTTGTATTTGACGATGCCACAAGCGCACTTGATATGGAAACCGAAGAAAAACTCTATAAAGCCCTTGACGAAGAAGAAAAATACCGTTCGAGGATAATCATCGCACACAGAGTATCTTCCGTTAAGAAATGCGACGAAATCATTCTTCTCGACAACGGCAGGATCGCCGAACGGGGTACTCACGATGAACTTATGGCTTTAAACGGCAAATATGCCGAGATCTGTCGGGAGCAGTACAGCAGTGTTCCCGACAGCGACTGAGGGAGGTGTTTTTATGGCACGCAACAGATATTCCGATGACGAAGCAGAATCCAAAAAACTTGACGCAGGTCTTTTAAAACGGCTGTTTTCCTACACAAAACCGTACCGCAAACTTTTTGTTTGGGGTCTTGCACTGCTTATAATCGAAGTTCTCGCATCCCTTGTTTGGCCGAGATTTGTCCAGTGGCTTATCGACGACGTTTTATCTCCCGACGGAGTATACGCCGACAATATTAAACTTGCTCTTTCCCTGACCGGCGTTGTGGCTCTCGTAATCTTTTCAAGCGTTTTTATCGCCTCAAAGAGAGTTGTTATCGTTACAAGATTGGGGCACGATACAATACGAGATATACGTAAGGAGATCTTCCACCATATACAGACGCTTTCCTTTAAATATTTTGACGATCGTCCTGCCGGTAAGATCCTCGTAAGGATCACCACCTACGTTGACGGACTTGCCAACCTGCTTTCATCGCAGATAATACAGTTGATAGTTGACTTTATTACGCTCGTTTCAATAGTGGTTATACTGTTCTCAATGAATTGGAAACTGACTGTTGTGGGATTTTCCATAATGATTCCCCTTGCCGTATTCGTTACGCTCCTGCGCAAAACCATCGCCCGTTTCGGCCGAATCGTTCAAATAAAGGGCAGTAACCGTACCGCATACATACACGAAAACATTATGGGCGTTTCGGTAACGCAGGCATTTAACCGACAGGATGCAAACAGACGGGAGATTGAACGGCTTGACGATGAATGCAATACCGCATATATGCGTTCTCATATGGTAGGCGGTACTATGGGACCGATGGTCGATATACTTTCAACCGTCGGCACGATTCTCGTTTACTACTTTGCAATCAAGTATATTGCAAACGGCGAAATGACGCTCGGTGCGTTGACCGCATTCACATCGTATCTTTCAAGATTTTGGCAACCGATAACCTCGTTTACAGCAATCTTTAACCAATTTACGCAAGCATCGGGCAATATCGAACGTATTTTCGAAACTATCGATACCGAGCCCGACATTACCGATGCTCCCGATGCCTATGAATTGCCCGACGTAAAAGGACGTGTGGAATATAAAGATGTAACTTTCTCCTACGACGGGGAAACGAATATTTTGGAAAACGTTTCTTTTACCGTGGAGCCGGGCAAAATGATCGCTTTTGTAGGTCCCACAGGTGCAGGCAAGACCACGGTTGTAAGTTTGCTTTCCCGTTTTTACGACGTTACGGGCGGAAGCATACTTATCGACGGACACGACGTACGCAACGTAACTATGGATTCACTGCGCACGCAGGTAAGCGTTATGATGCAGGATTCGTTTATATTTGAGGGAACGATCCTCGATAACATCCGCTACGGCAGACCCGATGCCACCGACGAAGAATGTATTGAGGCGGCAAGAAAAATATACGCATCGGAGTTTATCGAATCCTTGCCCGACAAATACAACACAAAATTACAGGAACGGGGCGCAGGTCTTTCCGCAGGGCAAAAGCAGTTGCTTTCCTTTGCGCGGACCGTACTAACCGACCCGAAGATACTTATTCTCGACGAAGCCACAAGTAATATCGATACTCAAACGGAATTACTTATACAGAAGGCTTTACAGCAACTGCTTAAAGGGCGCACAAGTTTTGTTATCGCCCACAGGCTCTCCACTATCAAGCGTGCCGATACAATAATGTGTATTGCAAACAAAGGCATTGCCGAAAGCGGAAACCACGATGAACTGCTTGCTTTGAAAGGCATATATTACGAACTCAATATGAGCCAAAAGAAAGCACTTGTCAACGGATAATTTTCAAGATACCGCAAGGCTTCTCTTATGGGAAGCCTTGTAATTTACAGGAGATTTTATGGAACTTATAATATCGGCAATATGTGCGGTAATTTCCCTTATTTCACTGATTTTAACCGTCCTTTTACTGAAAAAAATGCCGAAAGATACGGCAGAAGATATAAAGCGTGACAATCAATCGCTCCAAAATCTTATTTTGCACGAAAACAGCAACTTAAAGCAGGAACTGAACAGCAGTTTCGGCGGATACGTGCGTACGGTAAATGACAGTATAACTTCATTTACCTCCGCAATACAAAATCAAATGAAAGATTTTACCGAACAGCAACGTGCGGAAGCGGAAAGGCAGAGATTGCAGACGGAAGATATGCGCAAAACTCTCGAAAACAGTCTGCGTTCCATACAGGACAGCAACGAGAAAAAACTCGACCAAATGCGACAGACCGTTGACGAAAAACTGTCTTCCACCCTTGAAAAGCGTTTAAGCGAAAGTTTTTCTTCGGTAAGCAAGCAGTTGGAAAGCGTATACAAAGGGCTCGGCGAAATGCAAACTCTCGCTTCCAGCGTAGGTGACCTGAAAGAAGCCCTTACAAACGTTAAAGTCAGAGGAACTTGGGGTGAAGTTTCACTTGACAGTTTGCTTTCGCAAATACTTTCGCCGGAACAGTATGCACGGAACGTAAAGCCTATCCCCCGTTCAAACAACATCGTGGAATTTTGCATAAAACTTCCCAATAACGAAGATAACAGTATTACGTACCTGCCCATCGACTGTAAATTTCCCATTGAAGCCTATATGCGCTTGGTTGACGCATCTTCCGCAAGTGACGTTAAAGCAGTTGAGGCAGCCGGAAACGAACTTGAAACTTCCATTAAGAAAAATGCGAGAACAATACGGGACAAGTATATCTGTCCTCCCCACACCACCGACTTTGCCATTATGTATCTTCCCATTGAGGGACTTTATGCGGAAGTTGCACGGCGCAGCGGACTTTGTGAATTTTTGCAGAGGGAATACCGTGTAACTGTTGCAGGTCCCACCACAATAGGCGCATTTTTAAACAGTTTGCAGTTGGGCTTTAAGACGCTTGCAATACAAAAGCGCACAGGCGAGATTACAAAGCTTTTGCAAAAAATACGCACGGACTTTGTGAAATTCGCCGATCTGCTTGAAAAGGTAAAAAACAATCTCGATACCGCAAGCAACAGAATAGACGAAGCCACAAAACGTTACGGAAAAATCAGCAATCTGCTTGAAAAGGCTGACTCCTACGGCGAGACGGATTTGCCTGCTCACGGAACAGAAGAATAGTTTCATCAAAATTTTATGTACAACACCGCCAAAATGTAGTATAATACCCGATATAATAACGTATCGGGTATTTTTTATGATTTTTACAAAGAAAAATTTTTTGTCGGTAACGGCGATCTGCGTTGCCGTAACACTTTTAACATGCGCAATTTACTATTTTAGGCAGAACTACCTTTACACAAACCGTGACAGGCTTATCATCCACTGTTACCAAACGAATATTACGGGTTCCGACGGCGAAAATTGGGCAAAAAACATAAACGAAAAATTTGATTTTATTCCGGACTGTGAAGTAAGCGTTTATACCCTTAAACAGGCAGGTAACGATACCGTTACCGTTACAAGCGAAAACGGTTGGACGCAGATTGTCACCCGTCTTGCGGCAGGTCAGGGCGATATTTTGCTTGTCAACAACCGAGTTTTTTACGAAACTTTACTTGAAAACGGTCTTATTCTGCCCATTTCCTATTCGGGCAACCGAAGCGTATGCGACGAAGACGGCACCGTTTACGGCATCGACATTACTTCCCTGCGCTTTTCTTCGCTTATCAACCTCGAAACTTCCGATTTTGTGGGATTCGGTCAACCTTTGCCCGTATCTTCCTCCGACGAAGAATACTATAACGGATTAACTCCCCGAGTTATTGCCGTGGTATACAAGGGCAGTAAGCGTGCCGAAAGTGCCGAAAAAATACTTCTTACCCTTATAGAGGAGGCGGAAAATGAACAGAATTAAATATGCTTTCAGGCACGGCGGAGTACTCACTCTTGTGCTTATAATTGCCGTTGCTCTTCTGTCTTCCCTTGTTTTCGGTTGGAAAAAACAACTTGCCTCCGCATCTGACGGCATTGAAGTTTTACTTGTGGACACAACCGTCACCTACGGCGCAACTTCCGTCTTGGAAGACGAAATACAAAAGCGTACGGGCACAGTATCGGGCGTAGGCGTAATCGAAACATCCGAAGCGGAATCTTACGTTAAAACAATAAACAACTACACGGTGTTCGATTATATTCTCGACCTTTGCTCCGCAAAGAATACCGAAATACTCGTAGTTCCCGAATCTTTTCTTGAAACGGCACTCTCCGCCCCTATTCTCGAACCGCTGAGTTTTGCCCCAAAAAACGAAAAATGCTGTATTGACGGCGTTCCCTATGCACTTAACGTAACCGCTCTTCCCATAACGGAAAACGGTATAGTGTTTGAAAGCACCGAAAACGTGTACGCACTTCTTCTTACCGGTGACCATACGGAAGATGCGAAACAATATTTAAAATCTTTGACGGGAGATGATTACAATTTATATTCAGACCGCTAAACCCAAAGAGCGCAGTACGCTTTTAAATATCCTGCTTACGTTTTTATGCGTGGTAGGTGTTTTGGCTCTGTACGTCGCTTTTTACGTTCTTTTTAAAAGCAGAGCACTTGAAGTCACCGTATTTACGCTGATAGTTATCTATTTTGCCGTTTACTTTATTTCAAAATCTTCAAGTGCCACGTACCGCTACGAACTGCGTGCCCGTACGCTCACCGCATACCGTATTGTAAATAAGCGCACCGTTAAGGAAATCAAATTTGATCTTGACAAATGTACGTTTTTAAGCGAAAATACAAAGGGCGAAAGATTTTACCCCAATAAAAGAGACTTTGTCACGCTTAAATCAAACAACAAAAATTACTGTCTTGCACTGGATGAAAAAATGATGAGTTATATAGCTGAAAAAAACGTAACCGATGCTTTTATCGAAGAAAACAGAGAACAAATGCTTAACAGTTTAAAGGAACTTATAGCTGTTCCCTCTGTAAAAAGCGCCCCCGAAGACGGCAAACCTTTCGGCAAAGACTGCGCAACTGCCCTTGAAAAAACCCTTGACCTTTGCTCTTCCCTCGGTATGGAAGTTAAAAACGTGGACTCCTACTGCGGTTGGGCGGAAATCGGCTCGGGTGATAAAATGCTTGGCATTCTCTGCCACTTGGACGTTGTTCCCGCAGGTGACGGTTGGGATACAGACCCCTTTGAAGCCGTTTTTACCGACACGGAAGTTTTCGGACGCGGTGCTATCGACGATAAAGGCCCCTGCGTTGCGGCAATATACGCCGTTGCGGCTGTAAAGGAAGCAAACCCCGATCTTCCCATACGCATCCGTCTTATTTTCGGCTGTGACGAAGAAAGCGGTTGGGAATGTATGGACAAATATCTTTCTTCCGAAACGCTTCCGGACCTTGCCTTTACTCCCGATGCGGAATATCCCGTTATTACGACCGAAAAAGGCATTGCCCATTTCAGTATCAACACTTCTCTTAAAGTTGACGGCGATTGCCGTCTCTATATAAACGGCGGACTTAGGGCAAATATGGTTCCCGACAAAGCGTCTGCCTGTATCGTGGGCAACACCGACAGATTTTTCAACAAACTTAATGAATTCGATGCCCGTAAAAACAATATCGAATTTTCGCTTAAAGGCAACAAACTCAGTATAACCGCCTACGGCGTAGGTGCCCACGGCTCTACTCCCGAAAAAGGTCAGAATGCGCTTTTTAACCTTTTCTCTATGCTTGAAATGCTTGATATCGGCGGTGAGCAGGGCAAGTTTGTTAAAGATTTCAACCGTCTCTTTAACGGAAAAACCGACGGAAGCGGTGTTAACCTTGCTCTTTCGGATGAAGTTTCGGGCAATCTTACACTTAACGTGGGCATATGCAATGCGGGAAGTCAAGATAGCAATTCAAACTTTGCCGAAAACAGTACCGTACAAATCGTCATCGATATCCGCTACCCCGTAACCTATTCATTCGGCGATATATCCGCCCGTCTCGATGCTTCTGTTCCCGAATCTTGGGAATGTCTGCCCGAGCATTCGCAGGATCCCCTGCATATGCCCGAAGATTCCCTTCTTGTTCAAACGCTTCTTAACGTTTATTCCGCCTATACGGGCAAAAACGGGAAGCCCATAGCCATCGGCGGAGGAACTTATGCCCGTGCTCTGCCGGGTAAAGCGGTTGCATTCGGCGTTCAGTTCCCCGACAGGGAGGACAAGGCACATCAGCCTAACGAATCTATGTCTCTTGACGATTTCTTTATAAGTGCAAAGATGTTCGCATCTGCCGCAATGATTTTATCGGAGAAAATGTAACAAAAAAAGTCGCTTTATGCGACTTTTTGTTTATTTAGGCAAATTTCGATTGAACTTTTTGCTTTTATTTGATATAATAATAAAAAT
>CAZBLS010000024.1:0-3129 GCA_964492705.1 uncultured Oscillospiraceae bacterium
CTGTTATTGCCCGCAGGAACGGTAGCACAAGAGAGACTTTCACCGTTCGCCGTGTTGCTTACGGCGTAGGTGTTGAGCGTACTTTCCCCGTTCATTCCCCCAAACTCGGCAGCATTGAGATAGTTCGTCGCGGACGTGTTCGCAGGGCTAAACTCTATTACCTCCGTGACCGCGTAGGTAAAGCAGCCAAGGTTAAGGAACTTCAATAATTTTAATAATCAGGGAGACTGAAACTCCTGAAAACGGTTGCGTTTTACAAAAGGGTGTAGAAAATCTATACCCTTTTGTTTTACGGAAGTTTTTCTGCTTGAAAAATGCTGTATACCGAAGAGAAATTAGGCAGTTTTTACGGAAAAATTATTTTAATAAATTGCAAACTATTTTTTCTTAAATTGTAAAATAGTGTTTTATACCGAAATTGGGTATTGACTATTGCGCCGTAAAATAGTATAATCTATATGTATGATTATTAGGGGGTTCTTATGAAAAATATACTTAATTTGAACAGTTTCTTTACTAAAATAATTTTAGCGGTGCTGTCATTTCTTGTAATCATTTGTCTTTTCATTCCTTGTGCACAGATTCCCGCAGTTGAAGCGGTTCAGGACGTGGACGTGGAAAATAAGATTATACAGCGCAGAGTGGGAAAAGAAGTTCCGACTGTAAACTTCATTTCCGATTTTTGCGCAGGTCAGCCTTATTTGCTTTATAAAGACGAAGCACTTACGCAGACCGTGAACGTTGAAGCGGTTCCCACACCGAACGCTAAAAACGTGTATTATATGCAGTTGTATCTTAAAGGATACGAAGCAGGCTCGGAGAAAGATGCTTTGGAATTTATTCCCATTGCAACTTATACCGTAAACCTTACCAAAGCAACCGACGGTGCAACCAAAACAACGGTATTTGCCAATGCGGTTCAGAAGCAGATTAACGTTACGGTTCCCGAGGGCGATACTTTTAACTTTACCCGTGTTATCGACAGCCGTAAGGCTTGGGCAAAATATTCAAGTGCAATATCTTCTTCACTTGATGCTTCCACCCGTACCGACGGCGGACAGTATGAAGTTACGAGCATTAAGGTTACTGCCAATGATCAGCCTGAATTTATGTATGTTGCGTTCTCGGTAAAATCGGAAATCAATCCTTTTGACGAAAATTCAACGGGTGTTTATTATCCTTTGGAAATGTATACCTTTGAACTTACTTGCGATGCAAACAAGAAAACTTTGCCTACCGTTGGCGAAATGGGCTTGGGCATTAAATCTGCCGAGGCTACAAAGGAAAACGATAATAAAATGAAAGTTTATTCCGGCGATGCATTCATGTTCATCTTTATGATTGCCGCAGGCGTTTCCACACTGTTTGCGTTTGTAATTCCCAATAAGTTCAAGTTTATTGAAGGCGCATTTGCAATTATTCTCGGTTTGGGACTTATTATCATTCCCATTCTCGATAATATGCAGTTCTATTCAAAGTATATGTTTGAACTTAAAGCAGGTTGGTACATACTTATCGTTTTGGGTGTGCTTATAATACTTGCAGGTGCATTTGATACGTTCAGATGTATGAAAGAATACAAAGAAGAGCAGGAACGTATATACGGCAAAGCGGTAAAATAAGAATAAGAAAATTGATTATGCCCCGATTTTCGGGGCTTTTTTAAATAGCGGAGGATCAAATGAGAGTTGTTGTGGGAATGTCGGGCGGAGTAGATTCATCGGTGGCGGCATATCTTTTAAAACAGCAGGGATATGACTGTGTCGGCATTTTTATGAAAAATTGGGAAGATGACGATACTGACGGTCAGTGTACTGCACAACAGGATTATGACGATGTGCGTGCGGTTTGCGATAAAATAGGAATTCCGTATTATTCGGTAAATTTTGCCGAGGAATATTGGGACAGGGTTTTCAGTCTGTTTTTAAGTGAATATTCCGCAGGCAGAACGCCTAATCCCGATATTCTGTGCAATAAAGAGATAAAATTCGACGCTTTTTTGAAGTTCGCACTTTCGGTCAATGCGGACAAAATTGCAACGGGACACTATGCACGGTGCGAAAAGCGGGACGGACTTTCTGTTCTTTTACGTGCCTATGACAGCAATAAGGATCAAACTTATTTTTTGCACGCTCTCAATCAAAAGCAACTTGACCCTGTTATGTTTCCCATTGGCGAAATCGAAAAACCCGAACTTCGTGATATTGCGCAAAAAGCAGGTCTTACAACTTGGAAAAAGAAAGACTCTACGGGAATTTGTTTTATAGGTGAGAGAAAGTTCAGAGAGTTTTTAAGCAAGTATCTTCCGGCAAAAAAAGGAGATATTTGCACCCTTTCGGGCAAAAAAGTGGGCACTCACGACGGCGCAATGTACTACACTTTGGGACAGCGCCACGGGCTTGGCATCGGCGGAAGTAATTCGGGTTCGGGTGAACCTTGGTTCGTGGTGGATAAGGATATAAAAAACAATATCGTTTATGCAGAACAGGGCGAACATCCTCATTTGTATTCCAAAGCATCTACGGCTTCGCAGTTGACTTTTATTTCAGGCGAAGCTCCTGCAAAAAGTTTTGACTGTACCGCCAAATTCAGGTACCGTCAACCCGATCAAGAGGTCCACGTGGAAATAGATAACGGCAAAATGCTTGTGACTCATAAAGAAGCGCAGAGAGCGGTTACGCCGGGGCAGTCAGTTGTGCTGTACTCTGGGGAAGTGTGCCTCGGTGGTGGCGTTGTGGATAGCGTTATTAGGTGATATCAGGTAATATAAAGTAAAGAAAACGGCAAGGCGGATTGCTTCAAAATCGGAGCAGAAAGCCTTGCTGTTTTTTGCTTTCGGAATATAAAAATCGGATATAATGCGATCGCACTTCAAACGGTTAGAGGAGTGCGTTCACTTCATATGTCGGTTTTTGTCGGTACGCAGTAGGTGTATTTAATACATCCGTACTTAAACGGTACGTTTGGGGAAATACTCCGCTTTGGCATCTTTAAAACTTCCGCCAAAAGAGCAACGGATAGCAAATTCTTTATGCAGTGAGTTTGTTCGGCAATAACCAAATCAACGTAACAGAAAAAAATGACGGAAATAAAGTTAGCGTTAATTAAATCTTCGGAATAAGTAATCCA
>CAZBLS010000024.1:3229-5547 GCA_964492705.1 uncultured Oscillospiraceae bacterium
AAAATAATCAACGTAAGAGAAAAAATGACGGAAATAAAGTTAGCGTTAATTAAATCTTCGGAATAAGTAATCCAATTTAGCAGAGAAAACCGACGTATTTTGCGGTCTATCGGTGCCTGTCTTTGAAAAATAATCAACGTAAGAGAAAAAATGACGGAAATAAAGTTAGCGTTAATTAAATTTTCGGAAATAACCAAATCTACCCGACGAAAAAAATACGAAACCGAATGTGCAGATGATTTTACGTATCGGGTGAGAACAAAAAAAAGTACTCACCTTAAACAAGGTGAGTACCGAAAATTGATTTTTTAATATTACTTTTTCTTTTTGGAAACTACTGTAAATGCAACTGCGCCTGCTGCAAGCAACAAACATACGGGAACTGCTATATAGAGCGCGGTGTAATTGCCCGATTCCGTGGTATCGGTAAGCCCGTTGGAGGGAGCATCCGTGGCAGTTGCGGAATTTTCGCCGTTGCTGCCGGAGGGAACATTGCCAATCAAATCCTCTTTTTCGGCTGCGGGGAAAGCATTTGCTTTTGCATCGTCGGTCAAATAAGAAATATCGGTTTTAGGTTCAACTTCAACCGCATCTTCCGGTTCTTCGTATTCGGAATCCAAGAATACCGAAAAATCGTCAATATCAAGTACGGAGTTTTCGGTAAGAGTATCAAAGCAGAACCACCAAGTGTGATTGTCTTCTTTAAGGTAATCGGGGTCAACTTCAAATGCTTCCGTTACAACGTACACCCAACCGTTGTTGTCGGGATCTGAAATCGTTGCGTAAATACTTCCGTAAAAGTTACCGCTACCCCTGTCAGACAAAGTGAAAGTTTCGTTATCGTCCATAACGTCTGCTTCAAGACAGCGAACGAGAATGCTTTTCTTTGCACTTATGTCTTTTGTACTGCTACGGGCATAAAAGGCAATACGGAAAGAGGATTCATAACTTTCGGCTTCGGCTGCCGCCTGAACGTAGGGGAAGAAATTTATGGCAGGTGAATACCAAGCCTTTGAAACTTCGGCGGAAACGTAGTTTGCACCGGAATGACCGCCGTCGGTTTTTATTGAAATACCATCGGTATTTCCGCCCTTGCCATGGGTAAGACGAAACCAAGAAGTGTCTTTAACGTTTGTAACGCCCTCAAGAGTGCTGTCTTTTTCGGGGACAAAGTTAGTTGTGTCTTCGTCGGCAAAAACGGTTATGCACATTGCCGTTGAAATTACGATTGCCAAAATGAGTGATAAAATCTTTTTCATATTTCCTCCTAATAATCGGATGAATTATTTTACTGTATTATATCATAAACATATGCGGTTTGTAAATAACAAAATTCAAATTTTTTCGGTAATATTATGATTTTTTGTTTTATATAATGGTAAAAAAGAAGTTTAGGAGCAATTTTTATGAAGAAAAGAACAATTTTAACCGTTTTGCTTATTGTTGCGGTGGCGATTCTTTGCGGATGTACGACGGAAAAGCAGGAGAGCGAGGGAAAAGTTACTTTTACGGCAGTGGACGGGATAAGCGGATTGCCTATTGAAAACGTGCGAATTGTTTTGCCCGAGAACGGCATAAAGACAGTTACGGGCTCGGACGGAAAATGCGAAGAAGTAACCGTAGGTGTTTCAAAGGACAGAAGATATCCGATCTTGCAGGATTACGGCACGTTTACCGTGTTTGCCTTTAAGGACGGATACAGCGATTATGCACTGTTTTATGCACGGATAAAAGAAAATGAAAAGCGCAATATGAAGATATTTCTGTTTTCCGAGGAATCACCGCTTTCAAAAGGTCTTCCTATATCTATAATAGAAAGTCCTGATGAAGAGTGGGTGAAAGAATATATGGCACAATATAAATAATATGCAACAAAATGCATAAAAATGCAAAAATAAATGTCGGAAAAATAGAAAAAACGCTTGACAGGCAATTTTGACGAACCGAAAAATTCATTTTAAACGGGTTATCCACAGATGTGGATAACTTTTTCTTCATCTGTGGATAAAAGCATATTTCCCGAAACAAGGGCGTTCGTACGGTGGATAAATTTTTGATAAAATTTTGAGTTATCCACAGGATAGGTTAAAAAGCCCGTGATTTACGCATTTTTGCTGTGGATTATTCTGTCGATATTTATTTTGTTACAATTGTATTACAAAGACGCAAAAAGAAAAAATTCCGTCAAAAAATTCAAAAATTTAAAATGCATATTATTCATTATATGCATTTTGTGATTTCGGTTTTATATTGCATATGTTGCGCATGGCAGGTGAACCGTTCGGATTATACGGTAAACATCCGATTCTGCTGAATTT
>CAZBLS010000024.1:5647-15715 GCA_964492705.1 uncultured Oscillospiraceae bacterium
AAACACAGCAAATACAGCGAACACCTACTATACTGCACAACATAGTTCACATATGTTGTTTATGCAACCGCCACACGGAAATTCACGGCGTTTTGCGTATACGTTCTTTTTGTTAGGCGGGCGGTGGCTGTTTTCATATATGCAATTCTTTTGCCAATTGCGTTCGATGTCTTGTTCTTTTATTGTTTAGTCGGATATGCAATTTCGCAATGCTTCCCCCGTGGCACACAGAGGTTATTCGGTGTACTTAAACGCACCGTTCTTTCTGCACGTACGCCTTGCTTATTGCGTTTTACTTAAAAGTATACGTGTTATATCTTCGTCTGTTTCAACTGTTTTGATATCCCAATAATCGGGCAAAAGGTGAAAATATCGAGAAATACGGGAATCCATTAAAAAGATGAAACCGCTGTCATCTTTTGTGCGAATGAGTCTGCCTGCTGATTGGGAAATTTTGTTTATGCCGGGATAAAGGTAGGCGTAATCGAAGCCGTTGCCGTACTTTTTGTCAAAGTGGGTTCTTATGTTTTCGCAAAAAGTGCCGTATTTAGGCAAGCCGAGACCTGTAATGATTATTCCTTTTATTCCCCTTATGTCCGCACCCTCACTGAAATGACTGCCCATTACGCAAAATGCAACGGAATTTTCACTTTTGAGAAATTCCGACAAAAAAGCGTTGCGTGCTTCTTGGTCGGAAGCGTATGGCTGAATTAAAGCAAAATCGCACAGTTCGCCTACACGGTTCATAAACTCATAGGAGGGGAAAAAACAAAAAAGCCTGCCCTTCGCTTTTTCTCTGCAAAGTGCAATGTTTTCGGCAATTTTTTTGTAAGAATCATCACGGTAGGAATACCTTGTGTCCACTGAGCAATCGGCAAATACGGTAAGGTTTTCAGGCGAAAAAGGGTATTCGCATTTATATGAAAATGTTTCGATTTCGGGCATAATGCAGTTTTTGTAGAAAAAATACGGCGAAAGAGTAGCCGAGTACAGTATTGCCGAAAAACCCTTTTTTAAGGAATTTTCAAGCATTTTCGATGCATCGGTACACTGTAAATTAAGTTTGCCGTCGGAAAAAATACGGAAATCGTTTTCATTATAATATTCCGTGACGGTATTAAAACGCAACAGTTCCTTGGCGTAGAGAATTATCTCGGAGGGTACGTCAAGTGTTTCGGTTTGAAGTGCATCGCTTAAAAGACTGATTGCACTTTTCAGTCCGTCAAGTGAGTCTGTATTCGGATTTGACGTTTTTATAAGTTTGTTTGTTTCGGTCAAAATACGGGAAAAACGCTTGTAGAGAGTATCACTCTTTTGCAGTTTCTTTTTAACTTGGCGGAGTTCAAGCGGGTCTATTGCGACGGAATACATATCTCTGCCTCGGTCGGGCAGATTGTGCGCTTCATCTATCAGAAACAGATAATTGCCGTCGGTATCGAAAAAGTTTTTAAGATACACGGTGGGGTCGAAAAGATAGTTGTAATCGCAAATAACAACGTCGCACTCATTGGAGAGGGCAATGGAAAGTTCGTGAGGACAGACTTCGTACTTTTTTGCGTATTCGGCGATAACCTCGGGGGTAAAAGAATACAGGTTAAGCATTTCTTCAAGGCAGTCGGGCAGTTTTTTATAAAAGTCCAAGGAATAGGGACATACGTCGGGAGAACAGTTTTGCCCGTCTGTTAAACAGCATTTGCTCCGTGCGCTTATTGTGCAGGAACGTATTTTAAGTCCTTTTTCGCGCATTGAATTCAAACATTGCTCGTTTACCGAACGTGTTTGATTTTTTGCATTAAGACAGAATATTTTAAATTCGTCTTCCGCAAGCAGTTTTACCGCCGGAAATAGTGCGGTAACGGTTTTGCCGGAACCTGTGGGCGCTTGCAAAAACAGATATCGCCTGTTTTTTATTGCCAAATATACCTGCGATGCGCCGTTACGCTGTCCTTTCCGGAATTCCTCAAAGGGAAATTGAAGATCGGCCGAAGACTTAACAAGTTCTTCACGCCGTTTTCGGCGCAAGTATATAAGTTGCGAATACCGCTTTGCCATTTTCTCGGTAAAATCCCAAAGACAGTCAAGGGAAAAAGTATAGTCGAAATTTACCGTACTGTCTTCGCTTATACAGTAGTAAGTGAGCCTGCATTTTATGCTTTCAAGATGTTTTTCTTTTGCGAATATGCAGGCATAGACCATCATTTGCGCTTTGTGTGCGCTTTTGAGAGGCGATTCGATTGAAGCAGAGGCACAGTAGGTGGATTTGATTTCGTGGATATACCAATCTTTTTTATCCCAAAATATGCCGTCCGCTCTGCCGTGAACGGAAATAACGGCATTTTCGGTTTCAAAAGAGTATTCCAAAGGGACTTCTCTGCGGTAAGAGATATCTTCGTTCGCCTGATATGCGTTTTGAAGTTTTTTGTGTACCGCCGTGCCCTTTTGCATACGTTCAACAGAGGGTATACTGCCGAGAGAACCCTCGGGAAAGCAGTACTCCGCAATATCGCCTGCGGAAACCGAAATTCGTATCTTTTCCATAGAATGACCTCCGCAGAAAATTATAGCACGGAAAACGTTTTAAGAAAAGAGATATTGACTAAATCGGCGCAAAATGTTACAATATTCGGTAGAATACGACAACACAAGGGTACTGACGATGAAACGCACGCAGAAACGCACACTGAACCGAATTTTCATAATAATTGCGCTTATGATGTTTGTAAGCGTACTTTTTGTTTTTTCCGTATCGGCAAAAGGTGAAGAATTACTTGAAAACGGCGGATTTGAAAGCGGTATTGATGGATTTATTACGGAAAACGTGCATTTTTACGGTATAACCGATGACGTAAAGGCTACGGGCAAGTATTCCTGTAAAGTATATAACAGAAACAAAACGGATGAGTCGGTTAAATATGACCTTACCCACATATTGGAGGATTACGGATACTATAAGTTTTCGGTATATTTAATGTTAGATGACGGCAATTTCGATTATTCGCTGATGCGAGGTATTATAACCGTTAATACGGATAATGGTGTATACAAGTTTAAAACGGACGGGCAAGAGATAGTAAATAATAAATTTACTCTTTGCGAGCGTGAAACTTGCATAAAGTGGGACGGAAATATTACTTCGGCATATTTTTCCGTTGAAAACGTGACAGAGGGCGAAATGACAGACTTTTACGTTGACGGATTTTCACTTAAATTCACAGGTAAGATATCCGAAAACGAAAATACGGGCAGGTCTGAGGAATTCCTTGCAGGAGCGATCAGGTGCGACGATATAAGCCAAAGCGATGCTTCCGTGCTTGCATACGGCATAAAAAAGAGAGCACTGCCATATTGGTTTGATTTGAAAAACGGCACTTTTGCCGATTATTCGCGGGTCGTTGCGAAAGACGAAATATATGCATCTTTCGCCGGTATAAACTATTTTGCATACCGTCCCGAAGACGGAACGTATATTTTCCATACGGGAAAGATAAATATGTGCTTTGCTTTCGGTGAGGAGACCGAAATAAGCGAAATCTCCGCATTGGGCAAATACTTCGCTTCGGATAAATATCAAAAATATAACGGCAAAAATCTTGTTATTTTTACGTCGGATAAAAACTTTGAAGAAAGAGTGCAGGCGGTGAAAAGCGCCAATGCAAGTGTGGGCAAACAGGCAGTCATATTGCTTATAAGCGAAAATCCGGCGGCTCACGGGCAAGCCGACTTGGTTGCCGTTAAAGGTGAAAGCGGAGAAAACATCGGACAGGTTTTTAAAGCGGAAAGAAATATTTGGAGCGAAAAAACTTTGCCCTATGCAAGTGCCGGTATATCTTACGGCTCGGATAGGGAAAAAGTCGCTAGCCATATTTGCACTGCGGTAAAAACGGCAAAGCAAGGTATGAATGCAATGCTCTTTCCGTGGAACGATTGCAAGGGCGGAAATTACACCGTACCCGTATATAAGACGGATAACGGCGCAAACAGGATCGAAGAAAACGGTGAGTATCTGCTTGATACTTACGTTATCGACAGATTGCACAGCGAACTGTCGGGTGAAAATGTTATTATAGAGCGCACCGTGCAAATAAACGGCGGCTCAAATATAACTTCCGTGCCGACTAATACTCCTTTTATAGGCGGAAACGGCGAATATTTTGGGGAAAATACGGATAACAGCACGCCTTTTGCGGGTAATTTGCCTACCGAAAGCACAGAGGGTTTTCCCCCAAAAACCGAAAATACGGAAAAAGGCAATATAAGCGGTTCGGGCAACGGCAGCACAAACGGTAATTTAAACGTCGTTGAAACCGATAATGCAAACGGCAATAAAAACGCAGATAAGGAGAACGGCGGAGAAGCGATAAAATATACAAACCGTAATAAATCACGCAATGTTGCGGTTGCGTTAAGTGTAACTGCTGTTCTTTTGGGCGGTGCGTTAACCTATAAAGTTATTACGGAGAAAAAGAAAAATGAAAAAAAAGACTGAACTTATGGACTGTGATGCCGTAAACAGGGCACTTACGAGAATTGCTCACGAAATAACCGAACGGAACAAAGGTACCGACGGGATAATAATAGTGGGTATAAAGCGCAGAGGAGTTTCTCTGGCAAAGATAATCAACGGCAAAATAGAGAGTTTTGAGGGCAAAAAGTGCGAATATGCCGAACTTGATATAACTTTTTACCGAGACGATCTTGACGGCAGAGAATGGGAAGCCGACGTGCAAACGCAGAAGATCGACGTAAACGGCAAGAAAGTGGTACTTGTGGATGACGTTATCTACACGGGAAGAACCGTACGTGCGGCGATAGACTGCCTTATCGATATGGGCAGACCCAAATGTATTCAACTTGCCGTACTTGTGGACAGAGGACACAGAGAATTGCCTATCCGTGCGGATTTTATCGGAAAAAACGTACCTACAAGCCATAATGAAGTGGTTAAGGTGAGCACGGAAGAATTTGATGGTCAGCAGTGTGCTGTTATCTACGAAAAAGAAGATACCGAGTCTTGGGACGAGTAAAATGGCATAGCGGATATTCCTTATGCCGAATCAATGTATAAACGGAGGAATTTTTATGTATTATATTTTCTTTAATCCCCTTTCGGGTAACGGAGCGGGCAAAGGGGAAAGCGAAAAATTAAACGGTATTATAAAGGAAGAAAAAGTTTTTGTTGATTTGACCGAAAATGACTTTGACGGACTTTTTTCAAAAGTACGGGAGGGTGACAGCATAGTAATATCCGGCGGAGACGGTACGCTTAACAAACTTATAAACGAAACCGATATTTGCCTAATGGAAAATGACGTTTATTACTATGCCTGCGGAAGCGGAAATGATTTTTTGCGAGATGTTTCAAGCGAAAACGAACTTGTGAAGATCAACGGATATCTTAAAGATTTGCCCAAGGTAACCGTAAACGGAAAAAACTATTCCTTTATTAACGGCGTAGGTTACGGTATTGACGGATTCTGTTGCGAAGAGGGGGATAAACTCCGTTTAAAAGGCAATAAAAAAGTTAATTACACAGCCATAGCCATAAAAGGATTGCTGTATGCGTATAAACCGAAAAATGCAAAAGTTACGGTGGACGGCAAAGAGTATTCTTACCGTAAAGTGTGGCTTGCACCCACTATGAACGGCAGATACTACGGCGGAGGAATGAATTGCGCACCCAATCAGGATAGGCTTAACAAAGAGCGCACCGTATCCCTTACGGTTATGTTCGGTTCGGGAAAGATCAAAACGCTTTCGGTGTTCCCGTCCATATTTAAAGGTGAACATATAAAACATACGGAAATGGTGCAGGTACATACGGGACACAGGATAACCGTTGAGTTCGACAGTCCCTGTGCATTGCAAATAGACGGAGAGACCGTTTTAAACGTAAAAGAGTATACGGTTGTTTCCGAATAAATTGCAATGTACCGAAGAAAGGATCTTATGAAGAAATATACAAAAACATCGCTTATAATGCATTTTTTAAAGGGAAGTGTCAGGTTTTTTGTAATAAGCACGGTGGCGGCATTTGCCGTAACGCTGTTTGAAATGCTTATTCCTCAACTTGTGCGCTTTACGGTGGATTCGGTTATAGGAAACGAAACGCCGTCGGGATTTTTCGCATCCTTGCCGGAAAGCATACAGGCAAACCTTAATTTGGTTTCGATAGCGGTAACGGTGGGAATACTTGCACTGATTGTAGGCGTATGCAGATTCGTGCACAGATACTGCACGGTAAAAGGTTCGGAAAGTCTTGTGAAAACAATGCGTGACGAACTGTTTGCGGTATTGCAAAAACTGCCCTTTTCGTGGCATATGAAAAACAGAACGGGGGATATAATACAGCGTTGCACTTCCGACGTGGAGAGAGTAACTGAATTTATTTCCGAACAGCTTGTTTCCATAGTCAGAATAGTAATTCTTATAGCGATAGGGCTTGTGTTTATGTTCTCAATGAACGTAAAACTTTCCCTTATTGCCGTTGTGGCTATACCCATAATGTTTTCCTATTCGCTTTTCTTCCACGGCAGGATATCAAGCCATTTTAAGGAATGCGATGAAACCGAGGGCGTACTTTCTTCCATAGCACAGGAAAATCTTACGGGTGTTCGGGTAGTTAGGGCGTTCGGCCGAGAAAAGGAAGAAATAAACAGGTTTGACGGCGTAAACAGCAAATATGCATCCCAATGGGTAAAACTTATAAAGTTTATGTCACTATATTGGAGTTCGGGAGATCTGCTCAGCGGTCTTCAAGTTATGTCGGTTCTTGTTTTGGGCACGGTGCTTTGCGTAAAAGGCGAACTTTCCGCAGGCGAACTTATTGCGTTTATATCATATAATTCAATGACCGTTTGGCCTGTAAGATACTTGGGACGTGTGGTTTCGGAATTGAGTAAAACGGGTGTTTCGGTTGACCGTATAATGTATATTATGAATTCGGAAACCGAAACCGACAGGAAAGATGCTTACGAACCCGAACTTGACGGCGATATAGAGTTTAAAAACGTTTCGTTTTCCTATGATGACGGCACAAACGTACTTAAAAACGTATCGCTTAAAGTTAAAAAAGGCACTACACTGGGTATAATCGGCGCAACGGGTTCGGGCAAGACAAGTTTGGTGCATCTTATAAACAGACTCTATGAATTGCCCGAAAGCGACGGTACTGTCACCGTAAACGGCGTTGACGTACGTGATATCAAACTGCATCATTTAAGGAAAAATATAGGCATGGTATTGCAGGAACCGTTCCTGTTTTCGGGTACCGTGCGTGAAAATATTTCCGCAGTAAACGGCGATGCAACGGATGAAGAAATTCGCAGGGCGGCAAGCATTGCGGACGTGGATGAGGCAATAAGCGAGTTCCCGTCGGGATATAATACGGTCGTGGGCGAAAGGGGAGTAACGCTCTCCGGCGGACAGAAACAGCGTGTGGCAATTGCACGTATGCTTATGCAACACGCTCCCATAATGGTTTTCGACGATTCTCTTTCCGCCGTGGATGCGGAAACCGATGCGAGAATAAGGGGCGCTTTGAAATCGGAACTGAAAAATTCCACGGTATTTATAATCTCACACAGAGTAACTACCGTAATGCACGCCGACAGCATTATAGTGCTTGAAAACGGCAGAATAGCCGAAGAAGGAACACATAGCGAACTTATGGGTAAAAACGGTATATACAGGCGTATATACGACTTGCAAATGTCGGTAACGGAGGAGGAATAACGTATGGAGAACGAAAAGGAATTTGTAAAATTGCCGTACTTCGGACTTAATAAACTTATTCCGTACCTGAAACCCTACAAGGGCACGATACTTGCAATGTGCCTTGCGGGAGTGCTGACAAGTGCCGTGGATATAGTATTTCCTCTGTTTCAAAAATATGCCATAGACAATTTTGTTGCAGATAACGCTTTGGGCGGATTATTGCCTTTTACGGTGTTTTATCTTTTGTTTTTATTGTTGCAGGTAGCGGCAAATTTCGTTTCTTGCTATAATGCCGGAAAAATCGAAATGTACGTGGGCAGAGATATGAAAAAAGCAAGTTTTGACCACTTGCAAACGCTGTCTTTTTCGTATTTTAACCGTAACAGCGTGGGATATCTTCACGCAAGGGTTATGAGCGATACTTCAAGGATAGGCGGTCTTGTGTCTTGGAGCCTTATGGACGGCGTTTGGCACTGTACGTATATCGTGGGTGCCATAGCGGTAATGTTTGTGCAAAACTTCCGCCTTGCCTGTATAGTTGTGGCAGTAGTGCCCGTGCTTTCGTTGACAATAGCGTATTTCCAAAAGAAACTTGTTGTGCTTTCACGTAAAATAAGAGAGATAAATTCACGGATAACAGGTAAATTTAATGAGGGTATTACGGGTGCGAAAACCGTAAAAACTCTTGTGATGGAAGAAAAAACCGAAAAAGACTTTGTCGAAGTGAGCGGTGAAATGAAAAAAACATCCCTTACGGCGGCAAAATACAGGAGTTTGTTTGTATCTGTTTCTTCTTTTGCAGGCTGGCTTGCCCTTGCCCTTGTGCTTTGGCAGGGCGGAAAACTTACAGGTGAACAGGCGGTGGAACTCGGCACGCTTTCAGTATTTATGACTTATGCCATAAATATGATGGATCCAATACAGTGGGTGGTAAAGGCAATAAGCGACCTTATTACGGTTCAGGTAAACGTTGAACGCTTTACAAAACTTACGGAAACCGAATCCGACGTTGCCGACACGGAAGAAGTGCGTGAAAAATACGGTGATACCTTTAATCCCAAAAAGGAAAATTGGGAAGAATTAAAGGGCGATATCGAGTTTGAAGACGTTTCATTTAAGTATCCCGACGGCGAAGAATATGTTTTGGAACACTTTAATCTTAAAGTTCCCCAAGGCACAAACGTGGCGATTGTCGGTGAAACGGGCGCAGGTAAATCCACACTTGTAAACCTTGTTTGCCGGTTCTTTGAGCCTACCGAGGGCAGAATACTTATTGACGGCAGGGATGCAAGGAAACGTTCACAACTGTGGCTCCATTCGCAGATAGGCTACGTTTTGCAAACGCCTCATCTGTTCTCGGGTACGGTAAGGGAAAATTTGCTTTACGGTAGAGAAGATGCTACCGATGAAGAACTGATGAATGCTCTTGAAAGCGTTGCGGCAACGGAGATTGTAGAGCGTATGGACAAGGGACTTGACAGCGACGTGGGCGAGGGCGGTGACTTGCTTTCCACAGGCGAAAAGCAACTTATTTCCTTTGCGAGAGCCATACTTGCAAAACCTAAAATATTCGTACTTGACGAAGCAACTTCATCGGTTGATACGGTGACCGAAAAGAAAATACAGGATGCGATAGCATCGCTTATGAAAGGCAGAACGAGTTTTATGATTGCCCACAGGCTTTCCACCGTGCGCCAAGCGGATGTTATCCTTGTGGTTGACAAGGGCAAGATTGTGGAACGGGGTACGCACGGTGAACTGCTGAAAATGCACGGCAGATACTACGATCTGTATACGAGACAGTATCAGGAAGAAGTTCTTGACGGAAAAATATAAAAACGTCCGAGGTTGCGTGACCTCGGATTTTTTTGTGCTATGCGATGTGATACAAAGTGAAAGTATGCTCGAGAGTTGTTTTTTATAAAATCAGCAGTGACGGATTTGTACTGTTAAAGGAGTAATAACTGCGAAAACGAGCATTGAGGAACGAAACGCATTAAGCGGACCGGACGGATAATGCGGTGTTCTTTGTTGCCGAATAACATAAAAAGGCATCTTTTTAAGAAAAATGCCTTACTGTTTTATTGCCTTTTCGAGTTTTGTTTCCAAAACGTATTTTTCTTTTATGGGTTTATATTCGTTTACCGGATGAGGTGAAGAAAGGTGCTGTATTTGGTGTTTTTCTTCTGTCCGGTCTTCTGCAAGAAGCACGTTATCCTTGTTTAAAGGGTCGGTAAAACAGTTATAACGGATGCAACCCTCTTCGGCATTGATTTTGGTATAAACGCCCGAAGAATAAATTACTGTTTTATTGCCTTTTCGAGTTTTGTTTCCAAAACGTATTTTTCTTTTATG
>CAZBLS010000024.1:15815-21763 GCA_964492705.1 uncultured Oscillospiraceae bacterium
TATAACGGATGCAACCCTCTTCGGCATTGATTTTGGTATAAACGCCCGAAGAATACATTTCTTCCAAAAAAGAGTCACGGGTGTTTTCTTTGAGTTTAAATGACACAAGCAAGATTAAACGGTTCATAGTAATTCTCCTTTTTTTATTATGATACCTTAAAAAGTGTGCACTGTCAATAAAAAATCGGCAGAAAGGAAAATCTTTCTGCCGAAAACATTTTGCGGTTTATGCTCTTGTTAAAAGCAATACCCAGTCATTTGCGTCGGGTTTTGCAGGTGCCGTGTATGCGGGAGCGCCGTTTTTGTCGGTGGTATCTGCGGTAACGGAACCTATTTCGGTGTATTCGTTGGTACGGGGATTAAACCATTTTGCGGTATAAGTTGCGCCCTGTACCAAATTGCAAACGGTACCGGAAGATGTTGTCTGATTGTAAAGGTAAACAACGTATACGTCACTTCCGTTGGATGCACAGGTGTAAATAGTACCGTTGTCTGCAACAAATGCATTGCCGTCGTTAAAGTCGGGCACTAACTTCCACCACTCGATAGTGTTGAAGAATTCTCTCATATATCCCACTTGATATCCTGATTCGAATTCGATTGCCTTTGACCAAGGTGTCTGCTTGTCTGCCACAGTAACGGTTTCCACGCCGTCGGAAGAGTCTGTTGCGGTATCGTAACTGCTCTTATAGAACCACATATCGATTGCGCCGTAGCCGTAACCCATAAATCCGCTGAGGTATGAGATCCAACCCTGCGCTCTTGCACCGAAGTCCTTTGTCCACAGATAGCAGTACCTACTCTCGTAGTTTACGGCGATTTTTTCGCTTGCCCAATAATCTTTCGGAGCGGCGTCGTTTATCTGTGAGTTAAGTGAGGGACTCCACTGTGCACCCCACCAATCGTGACCTGTCTTTTCGGTGGTTTCACGGGAGACGAATAATGAAATTCCTCCGCCGGTAGCACTTGAACCTGTTCCTTTTCCTGTAACGGTGGTTTGACCGGTATTTTCCTGATGTCCCGTAAGGGGGTGGTTATATGCATCGTATTTATGCATAAATTCGGCAACTTTAAGCCAAGGATTGTTTTTGAAACTGTAAATAGGTGAAGTTTTATCGGGAGAATAGTACATATCGTTGTCGATTTCCTGCCCGAGAGTCCACATAACGGGATATGCGCCGTAGCGTGCTACCCAATAACGGGAGATGATTTCCAAATATTCGGTATCGTTCATTGTTTTCTCTTCAAAATCCGTTGAGAAGAAGAACTGCGCATTTGCGTGAGTCATACCCTTTTCGGCAAGATATTGGAAGTAAAGGTCCATTTTTTGGAAACCTTTGATGTCGTTATCGCGGATGCCGTCACGGAAATCAAAGAAATAACCGTAGCCGATAGGTTCGGACTGATAAACGGTAAAGCCCTGTTCAATACGCTTGTCCACTATGTATTTAAAGTGGGAATCTGTTTTGATATCGCCTGCGTTGGGACCTGCGTTGTCAAACTCTTCGGTAAGCATTGACCAGTGGGTGTCACCGAGGTAGAAGAAAGGCGTTCCGTCGTTGTAGGTAAAATATTTACCTCCGTTTTTGGCGGTTACAAAACCTCTTTTGTAAACTTCCAAATCGCCTTTGTAGGAATTTGCACCGATCTTACCGGTCAAACCGTTAAGTGAAGCATCGTCTTCACACTTTGTAACATAATTCCATACACCGTGCTCTGTGGGGGCAAAACGAACCTTAAAGGTGTTACCGCCGTCCCAATATGCGGGAACAGTAAGCACCGTTCCGGATTCGGAAGTAAATACCGCATCCATAATAAGCATAGATGCTTCGCTCATTGTAACGAGACCTTTATCTCTTTTTGCTTTCTTTTCGAAAGATTTTGTTGACTCAAAGGTGAGTTCTGTGGCAACCCACATCTCGGTAATAACGTCAACACTTGCAGGGTCCACGTCGGGAAGTTCCACAACGGGAATAGGTGTTGCGGTAGGCTCTGCGGTAGGCACCGAAGGCGTGGCGGTGGGATCGGCTGTTGATTGCGGACCACCGGGTGTGCACGCCGAAAGCGTTAAAGCGGTAATGCAAAGCAAACCTGCCAGCACACTTGAAAAAATTTTTTTCATAACATTCCTCCAAATAAGTATTACCGTATTATATTAACCTATTTTCTTGTTTTACGCAAGGCTTTTTTGTTTTTAAAAAATATGGTTTACTTTTTTTATTTGTGCGTGTATAATAACAAAAAAAGAAAGGAATTTTTTTCTATGGACGATAAACTGTTTTTTTCGGGCGGATATTGGGTGGAAGCACAGGCAAGAGAGGCCTGTCCCGTAATAAGAAGAACATTTGTACTTGAAAGCATACCTGCGGAAGCGATACTTCATATTGTGGGCTTCGGAATGTTCGAATTATATATAAACGGCAAACGGGTAGGCGATGAAATGTATCTGCCTCTTGCATCAAACTACGAGGAGCGCAATTACCCCTTAGGTGAAAAAATGGGTGTAAGAACATACGTTTGCGAGAGGGAAGTGTCACGTTACCTTAAAGAGGGCAAAAACGTTTTGGCGGTTATTCTCGGCAACGGTTGGTATACGGGCATCCCGATGGAAAGACCCTACGGAGGCAAAAAAGTGCGTTTCAGCCTTGATATGACGGGTGCCGACGGCAAAACAACTTCCGTTGTGTCGGATCGCACGGCAAAATGGGATAGTTCCTTTATAAAGGAAAGCGTATTTACGGGTATGGAAGCACACGACTACACTTTTTGGGAAGACGAATGCCTTTTGCCCGAATATGACGATTCAAATTGGCGGAATACGGTCTATTCACCGTCACCGGAATCCGATTATTTTGTTTCCGACTGCCCCGAAGACAGAGTTAAAGAGATAAAAGACGCTATTTTTCTCCGTGAAACAGGCAATGGCAAAATTTACGATGCAGGCGAAAATATTTCGGGATTTCCCGTGCTTGAAGCCACTGCACAGGGTAAAGTAACTGTATGTTTTTCCGAAGAACTTTCGGAAGACGGCGATATCGATACGGAAAACCACGGCTATGCTCAAAGGCTCGTATTCGTTGCGGATAAAGCGGGCAGAATTATGTTCCCTCGCTTCTGCTGGCAGGGATTCAGGTACTTTGCGGTAAAGGGCGATGCGAAAGTTGCGGAAGTGAGAAAGGTACATTCGGATATAAATGCGGGAAGTACTTTTTCTTCCGATAATGCAACACTCAATTGGATATACAAAACTTTCTTAAATACGCAACTTTGCAATATGCACTCGGGCATTCCCTCCGATTGCCCTCAAATAGAGCGCAGAGGATATACGGGCGACGGACAGCTTGTGTGCAATGCATCAATGACTTTGCTTGAAACCGATGCGGTACGCAGATTTTATAAAAAATGGCTGTGGGATATTTCCGACTGTCAGGACAGAATAAGCGGACACATACAGTACACTGCCCCCTATACTCACAGCGGAGGAGGTCCCGGCGGATGGGGATGCGCTATCGTTACCGTTCCTTATTATTATTGGAAACATTTCGGCGATGATTTCTTTGTGCGTGAATTTTATCCGCAAATGAAAAAATATTTTGAGTTTTTGGAATCGCACAGTGAAAATCTGCTTATTACGAGCGACCGCAAGGGTGAGTGGTGCTTGGGCGAATGGTGCACACCTTGTCAGGTAATACTCCCTGCACCTTTCGTAAACAACTGCTTTTACGTAAAATGCCTCGAACTTGCCTGTGTTATTGCACGCCATATCGGTAGGGAAGAAGATATTCCCGAGTTTGAAGCAACGGCACAAAAGCGCAAGGATGCTATCGTTTCGGCATACTACAATCCTTGGGACGGTAACTTTATCGGAAATATGCAGGGCGCAAACGCATTTGCAATGGATATCGGTTTGGGCGACGGACGCACAAAGAAGAATTTCATAGAGCATTATAAAAAAGAACCATATTTCGATACGGGAATTTTCGGTACGGAACTTGTAACGAATATGCTGTTTGATTTTGGCGAGACCGATACGGCATTTAAACTTTTGACTGCCGATAATCCCCACGGCTTCGGCAAATGGAAAAAAGACGGCGCAACCACATTTTGGGAATATTGGGGAACTTCACGCTCCCACAGCCATCCTATGTTCGGTGCGGTATGCGAATGCTTAATAGAAGATATTTTGGGCATTACGCAGGAAAAAGATTCCTACGGATATGAAAAGGCGGTTATCCGTCCCCGAGTGCCCGAGAGTTTAAACAGCGTTTCGGGAAGCACCGAAACCGTAAAGGGAACTTTTAGGGCTGAATACAACCGTGTAGGCAATAAACTTTACGCAAAAATCAACGTTCCCACCGAATGTACGTTTGTTCATCCCGACGGCAAAACGGAGAAACTCCGCAGCGGTGAACATATGCTTGAAGTTTGATTTTTTCAAACTGTAAGCAAATTAACAGGCGGAAAATTCACTGAAATTCGGCATAGAAGCCTCGGCATAGGTAAGTACCGTACTTATCTATGTCGGGGCTTTTTGTTTGCGATCCCAAAGAAAAACAATTTGTCCTGTGCCGACGGCTTTTCACACCGTAATGTTCACAAAAAATAGGTTGACAAAAGTATGCGTGAGGGATATACTTATAATGATTATTTTATGTGTGTTTAACACACGGAAAGGAAGATAATATGAAAAAGTTTTTGAGCGTTATGCTTGCTTTTGCAATGATCGTTTCATGCGTATCGGTTGTTGCTTTTGCGGCTGACACAAAAACCGTTGTCAACGGTAATGCCGAAAACGGTCTTACAGGTTGGGAAACTATGTTTATGGGCGGAACAGCCGAAGTAGTTGACGGCGGTGCAAACGGTACTGCTCACGCAATCAAGTATACTTCGGGCGGTACTTATCATTCTGTAGGTTTTGACGTAACTGCCAAAATTATTCAGGACGAAGCAAACGGATATAACGGTTGCGGTGTAGGCGAATATACAATTTCGTTCTATGCAAAGACAGAATCGGACGACGTAAAATTCCATGTAGGTTTTGACAATGCCCCCAAAAGAGACAATGCTTCTTGGGTATTCAATACCAGCCCCATTACGGTTAGTGACGAATGGGAAGAGTATGAGATTACCGTAGACGTTTCCGATACCAATTATGACGTTTTGAAAGCACAGTATGATGCAGGCAACAAAGTTGTTATCCGTCTTGACGGAAGCAAGGATGAAGGCTATAAAGCAGGAAATTTCGTTTACTACATTGACGAAGTTGTAGTTACAGGTCCCGATGAGGAGACTGATAACAGCGGTGCAGGCGCAACCAAACCCGAAGTTAAGGTTCCCACGGGCTTCAAAGTAACCTATAACGAGGAAACCACAGGCGATCACTATCTTAACTCCAAGACGGGCGTGTTCACTGCCGCTGACGTTAAAAACGGCGAAATCACCAAGGTTTTCAATGTTAAAAATAACAGTGAAGAAACAATTGGCGCAAGAGTTGAATTCCAAGTTACTCACACCACAGCAGACGGCGGAAAGACATGGAAAGGCCCCGTTGTAGGCGAAGTTATTACTATCGAACCCGGTGAAACGGAAGAACTTTCATACACCGCAGAAGTTGAAAACGGTAAAGTAACCGTTGAAGATGCCGAGTACGATATTTCCGCTCTTTTTGTAAGGGTTGACTTCTTTTTGGAAAAAAGCGGTAAAACTCTTCCCGAGGGAACAAGCGCAACCGTTTACTGCGAGCAGAAGATTGCAGAGCAGTTTGAGGCAGGCACATCACGTGCTTTCGGCGAAAAACTGACTTTTGAACTTGTTTACGATAAGGTAAGCAATTCGGTTGGAACGGGCGACGTTCTTCCCGTAGCGTTTATCGCTCTTACCGCAGTTGCAACCATTGCACTTGTTGTAGTAAGCAAAAAGAAAAGAGAAGAATTCTAATCGAATTTAAC
>CAZBLS010000025.1:0-21212 GCA_964492705.1 uncultured Oscillospiraceae bacterium
GTATATGATACTACGTTTATCCTGTTCTGTCAACCGTTTTTTTAAATATTTTTCTGTTCTTCTCGGTATTTTTCCGCTTGGGCGAGAAACATCTCGGCATAATCGCCCTTTTGTGCCATAAGTTCGCCGTGAGTTCCGCTTTCGGTGATTTTTCCGCCTTTAAGCACGTATATCTTATCCGCATCCACCGCACCGGAAAGCCTGTGAGAAATAAACAGTGTTGTCTTATTTTTACGTAATGTGTCAAATTCCCTGAAAATCTCCTGTTCGGCTATGGCATCGAGAGATGCTGTCGGTTCATCCAAAATAAGAATATCGTTATTGCCGTAAAAGGCTCTTGCAACGGCAATCTTCTGCCACTGCCCCGTGGAAAGTTCCCGTCCGTCCTCTTCAAAGAACTTCATCAGCGGTGTATCGTACCCCTTGGGCATTGTTTCTATAAAAGTATCCGCATTGCTTTCTTTCGACGCTTTTTTTATCTCTTCAATATCGATTTCCTTATTTATATCACCGAATGCGATATTTTCTTTTACCGTTACCGCATATCTGCCGAAATCCTGAAAAACCGTGCCGTAGAGTTTATAAAGTTCTTCGACATTATATTCCCTAATATCCGTGCCGTCCAACAAAACCTGTCCCATTGTGGGATCGTAGAGTCTTGTCATCAGCCGAATTACAGTGGTCTTCCCTGCTCCGTTAAGTCCCACCAAGGCGCAAGTCGTGCCTGCTTCAAACACAAGGTTCAAATCTTCAAGTACGTATCTGTCGCTTCCCGAATATTTAAAATAAACGTGCTTAAACTCTATTTTGTGTCCGATACCCCTTTGGGGAATTATTCCGTTGCCCGAAAGGGGACGCACCGTTTTCTCCTGTCCGAGGAACGAAATAAGATTATCTATAAAAAGCGTGCCCTCAAACACCGTTGACGTACCGGAGATAAATGATGTAACACCTGCGGACACCGATGACAGCGCACCTGTATAAAAGGAATAGTCACCTACCTGTATATTATCTTGCAGTACAAGTTTTGCGATAAAGAAGTAAATAAAGCAGGTCACACCTATTCTGAGGAACCCGAACACGGTATTCCATACGCCCTCGGAAACAATTATCTTCCGCAATCCCGAAAAATAATCTTTGAATACTTCATCGTATCTTTTTTCAAAATCGTCGCCAAGCCCGAGAATACGTATTTCCTTTACCGCATCCTTATCCACGGTAACGGAAGAAAAATAATTCATCTGTCGGCGTGCTTTTGAACGCAAACGCATATAACCCACCGTTTTTTTACGGTAGATAAAACTTACAAGTGCCGACGGCAGTGAAAACACAGCAGCAAGCACGGGCACCCACGCATTTACCGAAAACAGCGTTACCGAAAACGTTACGATGCTGACCGTTGTACTGATAATATTGAGCGTGGCGGTAAGTATCTGCACGGGGCGCATTCCCGCTTCCCTGTTGGCATTTTCAAGTTCTTCAAAAAAATCGGGTCGGTCAAAACAGGCAATATCTATTTCCTTTGCCTTACGCATAATCTTGCGCCTTATGTGATTTGTTACCTTTTCACCTGCAAGTGACGAAACCGTCCTGTTTACGTCGCCTGTCAGCCTATTAAAAAACACGTATACAAACTGAAAAACAAACAGAAGAATCAGCACAGATTCCTCTGCCCTGTCCCCTGCGAGAACGTTTATGATTTCAGCCGTAACATACGTACCCAAAACGGGTAAAATTCCCGAAACTACCGATACAGCCACCATAGATACAAATATAAACGGCGATGTTTCCCACACAAGTGACAGTATATAAAACAGTCTTTTGAAAAACGATCTTACCGTACGCTTAACAAACGTAGGCACTTCCCTTAAACTTTTGGGTTTCGGTTCTTTGTTTTTCTCGGCAATACCGTGCCTCGGAGGCATAAATCCTCCCGGTCCTCCTCCGTTCAAAAAGAACTCCTCCTTAAAAAATTTTCGTCCCGAACATCTTTTCGAAACGGAAAGTATTTACAGGCAATACTCCGCCCTTTCACCGCCGATATACTTCGGTCTTGTACGGGCGCAGATAATATTTGCTTCGCCTATTTTGCTCAAACTCAATCTGACAGGCACGGCAACCGCTTTAAGATGCATACCTATAAGCGTACCGCCTATATCAATACCTGCATTTGCTTTAATATTCTCCACTGCAACAGGCTCGTTAAATGCCGAATAACAGCAAGTGGCAAAAGAACCGCCTGCCTTGGGCTTGGGAACAACGCATACAGGCTCATACCCGTATTTTTCGGCGCACTCTTGCTCGATTATGACCGCACGGTTAAGATGTTCGCAGCACTGTGCCGCAAGAAAAATCCCCTTTTCCTTTAAGTACGGATAAATTCCCTCAAAAATCGCATGTGCAACGGGATAACTTGAATATTTACCTATCTTTTTGCCTATCACTTCACTTGAAGAACATCCTACAACAAAGATATCACCCTTTTTAAGGCAAGCCTGTTCAAGTAATTCGTCTACCGCCTGTTTTGCCTGTGCTTTGATGCTTTCAAGTTCTTCTTTCGGTATCTCACCGTTAAAAATTCCGTTTTCCATATTACAACTCCAATACTGTGGGTTCGTGTCCCGTATAGGGCAACAGTTTTTCCAAAATATCCTTACTTTTTACCTTTAAACTCGACGTATTAACGCACGGATGACATCCTACATATTCCGCCTCCGCCACGCATTTATCCATAACAAGTTTCACTTTATGCTCGCCGTCATTGGCAAGTCCCAACACCGTTACCGCTCCGGGGAGAACATCAAGATACTCTTTCAAAAAGTTTTCTTCCGCAAAGGACACTCTCGATATGCCCATTTTTTGAGCAAATTCTTTTGAAGAAAACCTCTTTTCCCCTACGGTCATTACAAGATAAAAATCAGTTTTTTGCCTGTTACACAGGAAAAGATTTTTGCACATTTTAACGTCAAGTGACCTGTCCACTTCTTCGCATTGATCCACCGTGGCGGCAGGCTCGTGGTCTGCACGTGTAAACTCTATATTTAATTTTTCAAGCAACGCATACGTCTTCTTTTCCCTGTCAAGCCGACCTTGAACGTCCGACGGTGCGCCATTTTCAACAGCATATATCTTCATATTATTCAAGATCCAATCGCATATCGCCTTTTTTTATCCACCCTGCTTTGCGCATTCCCTCGGATATAGCAAACGAAAGCACCGACGGCAAGATAAAGCACATAAGCAAAATTTTTATAAATATCCACAGGTCAAATCCGTTACCCATCATATACGTCCACATTCCGGCAGGCCCCACAAGACCGCTTGTACCCATTCCGCCGAAAACGCCCGAAGCATTTTCAACTTTGAGAACCGTAGCCGCCAAAGGTCCCAGTATTGCGGAAGCAAGTGTGGGAGGAATAAGTATAAGGGGATGCCTTATGATATTGCCTACCTGCAACATAGAAGTTCCGAGTCCCTGTGCAAGGAATCCGCCGAAGCCGTTTTCACGCCACGATGACACCGCAAATCCCATCATCTGACAGCAACATCCCACCGTGGCTACACCTGACACAAGTGCTATGTTGGGATCGTTTGCATAGAGATTTTGCGTAAATACCGTTGCCGCTATCGCCGCACTTGAAATAGGTGCGGTAAGAGCAAGACCCATTACTACCGCAACGATAATGCCCATAAACACAGGATGGAGTCCCATTGCAACGCCCAATTCCCTGCCTATCCAATCGCAGAACCTCTGAATATAAGGTCCCGTAAATATTCCCACAAAACCGCCTGTGATAATCGTTATACTCGGCACAAGGAGAATATCAAAATGCGTTTTCCCCGCAAGGAGATTGCCAAGTTCCGCTCCAACAAGCGCCGCAAGATATGCGCCCACAGGTCCTCCGCCGGAGCAGTATGCCGCCGCACCTACCGCCGCAGAAGAAAACATTGCAAGAGGTTTCACTTTCAGTCCGTTGGCAACTGCAACACCTATTGCCGCACCTACCACGTGACCTTCCTTTGCAAAGTCGGCAAGAGTTTTAAGCCAAGACCAGTTTGTCCAAACCGCAACCTGTCCCAGTATCGTTCCTATAAGCAATGATGCGAATACACCCAGTGCCATTGCACTGAACGCATCAATAAACCAACGGTGTAAAAAACTTTTCTTTTCGTTTTTAGCCATTTTCTTTTTTGCGCAACTGCGTCCTTTCGATTTTTTACCTTATTTCATTTTGCAACTGTTCAAATACATATCTTACAAGTGCAAATTTAAAATCGCTTTCATCGGCGGAAACAAGTACCGCATCGTTTTCTCCGCCCTCGATAACGTAGCCTGCATACCAACCTACTTCGCCCGTTGAGGTGGTTCCCGTTTCGGCAGTACCCGTCTTGGCGGCAACCCGTATATTTTCAAGACCTTTTATACCGCTTTTGCCCGTACCGCTCTTTGCGGTATTTTCAAGTATATTACGCACGGTAATCACTGTACTTTCGCTGAACGGCGACTTAAATACTTCGGGTGAAGTCACTTTAACTTCCACGTGTCTGCCTTTTTCGTCGGTATCGCAAATACTGTCAACTATATATGGGCACATTATCGTTCCGCCGTTGCCGAACATTGAAAACGTACTGCACAGTTGAAGCGGAGAAAACAGTACTTCCGCCTGCCCGAATCCCGTATCGGCAAGGAGTTTCAAACTGTTGAGAGTGCTTTCCTTATTATAAAGCTGTGCCTTGCGTACGTTAAGGTCGAATTTAAAATCTGCACCTATGCCTATTCGGTTGGCAAAATCTATCATTTTTTCCTTGCCAACGCTCATTGCAAGCCAACCGAAATAAATATTGTCCGACCAAGTAAGTGCACGCTTCATATCAAGAGAGCCTTTAACATCGGCATTCCTGAACGCCTGACGGACTATATAGTTTGACCAATTGCTTCCCTTTGGGCGCCAACGGTCTTTATCGTAGTTGTAATACTCTATTTCGTTTTCATACGGAAACACCGTATACTGTGAAACCGTACCGCTTTCTATTCCGATACACGCCATTACCGATTTAAAAATAGAACCGGGCGGATACGTACCCTGAACGTTTCTGTTTAAAAGAGGAGTTTTTTCGTCATTGAAAATATTGCCGTAATTTGTTGCCTTGTCAAAAGCATATATATTGGCATCGTATGACGGATAACTTACCATCGTAACCACTTTTCCCGTATCCGGGTCTATAACGGTTGCCGTTCCCGTGGAAAGATCCTTAAAATTCTCATTCATATAATCGGTGATATTCTTTTGCATTAAAATATCCACCGTAAGCACAAGGTCCAAGCCGTCCTTTGCAGGTTTTTCGTACAAAACCGTTTTCCGCTTACTGTCATCCGACAGCAGATATATTCTCTCTCCGTCCTGCGGTTGCAGGAAACTGTCGTATACCGCTTCCAAACCGCTTCTGCCTATTCTTGTTCCCTCTGCAAGATACTTGTACTCTTCCTTTTCCCTATCCTCGGTCGTTATCGGCGTGGAATACCCGAGAGTTTGAGCAAGAGCATCTCCGTAGGGATAGTATCTTATGGGCGTAATACTGCTTCGGTCAATTTTAACTCCGTCGATTTCAAGGAGCTTCTCTTCCTGTTCACTTGAAAGTTCACCTTTGAATACCGTGGCAAAAACACCCGTATCTCCGTAGGATTTGCTGTATTTTTCCAAAACATCGGCAGTGTCCGACTTCATTATTTCCGCCACTTTTTGGGCAATTTCGTTTTCTCTTCCCTCTATTGAAGATTTTGACGCATACACCGTTATTGCCGTATCGTTTTTAACCAACACTCTGCCGTCTCGGTCGAATATTTCGCCTCTGTTGCCTTTAAGCACGGAAGAATATATCCTGTCGTTCCACTCCATTCCCTCAACAACGTTTGCAGGTGTCCAGGCAACAAGGTAAAATTTTGCTTTTTTGTACACCTCCAACTGCATTTCATAGGAAAAAGTGCCGTACTCGGAGGAAGTAAACGTTGCCGTATACTCGTAACTGCGGGAAATCCCGTTATCTACCGTATTACCTTTTTCAACCTTTACGGAAGTTACTTTAAGCATATCATATACTTTTTTATGGTACTCGGTAAATTCTTCTATGTCTACTCTGCCCTGACTTCCGGGTGTAAGCAAATCGTACATTGCCTTATAGTCAAAACGGCAAAAAGCATTGAAGTACGCCGTTGCCGTTCCGTCATAGGAATTTCCGGCGCAGGACGTGCATACGCACAGCACCGAACCTACCGACAGTGCAAGGAGTAAAAGTTTTATCAAAAACCTTTTCATTTTATTTCTCCGCTTAAAAGAGTTTTGAGCGTTTCGGCGGAATAAGTTCTCTTATTTCCATCCGTAAAAGTTCCGTCTTTATTTGCCTTGATTGCACCGTATTTGCCGTTTACAACTTCACCGTTGAGGTTTATAAACAGAAGATAAGTTTCGTTCACTTTAAATTCAGCCGAGTTTTCATAGGAAATATTATACTTTTTTCCTCTTGTGCCGCCGTTTTTCAAAAGCACGCTGCCGCCCTGTTCTTTGAGGGTAAAGTTTTCGCCCGCACCGCCCTTTAAAGTTTCGACCGTTACAAAGGAAACGTTTTTATAGACGTTTACGGAATCTGCATTTTCCGTTTTACCTTTTTCGGTGCACTTTGCGATTACTATAACCGGCGCATCCGTCATATCGGCAACGCCCGACTGAACGTACTCGGTATCGAAAGTTTTCGCTTCGCCGATAAAGGGAATATACATAGATATTTGCGGATAAAAAATATAAAATACCGTAAATACGAGAATAAATACTACCATTGAATAGATTGAAGCGGGACGTTTGTCAACACGCTGTATGTTTTCGTTTTCCATAGCCGAATGCCCCCTTGAATATTGTATAAAATTATACCATAAAACCGCCCGTAAGTCAAGACACGCAAAAGGAGAGAAATAAGAAAAAATTGCTTTACAAAACGGTAACTTATATGTATAATAATTGAGGAAACCCGATTATAAGGACACGTCTTTTGTCCGTAGCCGTTTTCAGAGAGCGTAGAAAAGGTGCAAATACGCAACGGTGGGCAAAGGGTATCACCTGTCAGGGGCAAGGGCGAACGTAAAAAGTAGTTCTTGATGTTTGTTCCTCATTACGGAACAGCGTATGTTTGTACGTGTCATTTGGTGGTTTTTGCCCTGTGCTTTCCAAATGCGCAGGGTTTATTTTTTTGTTTTGGAGGTAAATATGTACAAAAAAGTCGATACCGGTCTTAACTTTTGCGATCGGGAAAAAGAAGTTCTCAATTTTTGGGAAGAAAACGATATTTTCCGTAAGAGTACCGATAAAAACGAGGGCAACGAGGAATTCACCTTTTATGACGGTCCTCCCACAGCCAACGGCAAACCCCATATCGGACATATTCTTACCCGTGTAATAAAAGATATCATCCCCCGTTACCGTACTATGAAAGGCTATCACGTAGTACGTAAGGCAGGTTGGGACACCCACGGTCTTCCCGTTGAATTGGAAGTTGAAAAACAGCTTGGTATAAGCGGAAAACCGCAAATTGAAGATTTCGGCATTGAACCCTTTATTCAGAGATGTAAAGAATCAGTTTGGAAATATAAGGGCGAATGGGAAAAGATGAGTGACCGTGTAGGTTATTGGGTTGATATGGAAAACCCCTATATCACCTACGATAATAACTACATCGAAAGCGAATGGTGGGCGCTTAAAACCATTTCGGACAAAGGTCTTCTCTACAAGGGACACAAGATCGTTCCCTACTGCCCCCGTTGCGGTACGGCACTTTCTTCTCACGAAGTTGCCCAAGGATATAAAGACGTTAAAGAAACGAGTGTGTTCGTTTCCTTTAAAGTAGTAGGCGAAGAAAATCTCTATCTCTTGGCTTGGACCACCACGCCTTGGACACTTCCCTCAAACGTTGCTCTCTGCGTAAACGCAAACGAAGATTATTCTTTTGTTAAAGCAGACGGCAGAGTTTATATCTGCGCCACCGCTCTTGCGGAAAGTGCACTCGGAGAAAATACCGAAATCGTTAAGACCGTAAAGGGAAGCGAACTCTGCGGTATGGATTACGAACCTCTTTTTGATTTCGCAAAGCCCAAAAAGCGTGCTTACTACGTTGTTGCAGACAACTACGTAACTCTCGATGCAGGTTCGGGTATCGTACATATTGCCCCCGCTTTCGGTGAAGACGACGCCAGAGTAGGCAGAGAAAACGACCTGCCTTTCGTGCAGATGATAAATCCGCAAGGTTGCTTTACCGACGAGGCAACACCCTACGCAGGTATGTTCATAAAGGATGCTGACAAGGTTATAATCAAAGACCTTGAAGAACAGGGCAAACTTGTCCGTGCGGTGGAATTTACCCACAGTTATCCTTTCTGCTGGCGTTGCGACACTCCCCTTATCTACTATGCCCGTGAAACTTGGTTTATAAAGATGACTGCCGTAAAAGAGCAGTTGATCAAAAACAACCGCAGTGTAAATTGGATTCCCGAAAGTATAAAAGAAGGCCGTATGGGCAACTTCCTTGAAAACGTCATCGATTGGGGTCTTTCCCGTGAGCGTTATTGGGGTACTCCCCTGCCCGTTTGGGAATGCGAATGCGGACACACTCACACCGTAGGTTCAAGGAAAGAACTTGCCGAACTTACCGGTTGCAGTGAGGATATCGAACTCCATAAGCCGTTCCTCGATCCTCTTACAATCAAGTGCCCCGTTTGCGGAAAAGATATGCACCGTGCACCCGAAGTTATCGACTGTTGGTTTGACAGCGGTTCAATGCCTTTTGCACAGTTGCACTACCCCTTTGAAAACAAGGATAAGTTTGAAAAACTCTTCCCTGCCGACTTTATAAGTGAAGCGGTAGATCAGACAAGAGGTTGGTTCTATACTCTTCTTGCCATTTCAACTTTGCTCTTTGATCGTGCACCCTTTAAAAACTGCATTGTTTTAGGTCACGTAAACGATAAAGACGGCATCAAAATGAGCAAGCATAAGGGCAACGTAGTAGATCCGTGGAGCATTTTGGATAAGCAAGGTGCCGATGCGGTGCGTTGGTATTTCTATACAGGTTCGTCTCCTTGGCTTCCTTCCAGATTCTATGCCGAAGCCGTTTCGGAAGCACAGAGAAAATATATGGGTACTCTTTGGAACACCTACGCTTTCTACGTTATGTATGCCGAAATAGACGGTTTTGACCCTACAAAGTATACCCTTGATTACAGCAAACTTTCCGTTATGGATAAGTGGATACTCTCCAAACTGCAATCGCTTATCAAGTTTACCGATAAGGGACTTGAAGAATATAAAATCACCGAAACCGCAAGGGCGCTCAGCGACTTTACCGATGAATTGAGTAACTGGTACGTGCGCAGAGGCAGAGAGCGTTATTGGGGAAGCGAAATGACGCAGGATAAGATAAACGCCTATATGACGCTTTATACCGTTTTGGAAACTTTAACAAAACTTACCGCTCCCTACACTCCCTTTATGGCAGAAGAGATCTACCGCAATATTGTGGTATCGGTTGACAAAAACGCTCCCGAAAGCGTACATCTTTGCCCGTTCCCCGTTGCAAATGAAGAATGGATCGATTTAAGCCTTGAAAAAAGTATGGAAACACTTCTCAAAGTAGTTGCTTTGGGCAGAGCGTGCAGAAACGATGCGAACATCAAAAACCGTCAGCCTTTGAATACGCTTTTTGTAAGCGGAACCGCTGTTTTGGGTGAAATGTTCTGCAAGGAAATAGAAGACGAACTTAACGTGAAGACGGTTAAATTCACCGACGATTCAAGTGACTTTATTACCTATACCTTTAAGCCTCAGTTGCGTACGGTAGGTCCCAAATACGGCAAACTTGTAGGTGCTATCGGCAAAACGCTTTCATCAAGCGACGGCTCGCTCCTTTACGGCGAACTTAACACAAACGGCAAGATCGTGCTTGACGTAAACGGCACAAGCGTTGAACTTACCGCCGATGATCTTCTTATCACGCCTGCAAACAAATCCGGATTTACCGCACAGAGCGACGGCGGAATAACAACGGTTCTCGACAATAACCTTACCGATGAACTTATCAGAGAGGGTTATATGAGAGAACTCGTATCCAAACTCCAAACAATGCGTAAGGAAACGGGATTTGAAGTTACCGACCACATTAACGTAAAAATCGTTGCAAGCGGTGTACTTAAAGAAGTTATAGAAGGATTCGGCAAAGAAATCGCTTCAAACTGTCTTGCGGACTCACTCCTGCTTTGCGAAAATCTCGAAAACGGTAAGGAATGGGATATCAACGGTCTTACCTGCGTTATCTCAATGGAAAAAAACTGATGTTTGTAACCGATTCTTGGAACGACTACCAATTACTTGATACCGGTGACGGAATGAAATTGGAGCGGTGGAAGGACATTGTTCTTCTCCGCCCCGACCCTCAGGTAATTTGGAATTATTCGCACCCTCTTGACAGGAAGAATATTCACGCAGTTTATAAGCGTTCTTCCTCCGGCGGAGGTGCTTGGGACTTTTATAAAAAAGTTCCCGAAAAATGGCAGGTCAACTGGCGTGACCTTACTTTCAACGTGCGCCCTATGGGTTTTAAGCACACAGGTCTCTTCCCCGAACAGGCTGTGAATTGGGATTGGATGCGTTCGCTTATTAAAAATGCGGACAGAGAAGTGAACGTGCTTAATCTTTTCGGCTATACAGGCGGTGCAACCGTTGCCTGCGCTTCGGCAGGTGCACGTGTATGCCATGTGGATGCCGCAAAAAATATGGTTTCCATCGGCAGAGAAAATCTCGCATCATCGGGTTTGGAAGACAGACCCGTGCGCTGGATAGTTGATGACTGCCTTAAATTCGTACAAAGGGAAATACGCCGAGGAAATAAGTATGACGGGATCATTCTCGATCCCCCCAGTTACGGCAGAGGTCCCGGCGGAGAACTGTGGCACTTGGAAGAAATGCTCTATCCGTTTATGTGCGACCTTGTAAAAATAATGTCGGACGAGCCTCTTTTCTTACTTTTAAACAGTTATACCACAGGTCTTCAACCCTTGGTTTTGCGCAACGTTATTGAAAAGACCGTAGGCAAACGCTTCGGCGGAAAAGTTACGGCGGAAGAAGTCGGTCTCAGGCAGTCCGCCGAAAACGTTATTCTTCCCTGCGGTGCATCGGGAAGATGGGAAAGGTAATTTATGTTTGAAATACTTTATGAAGATAATCATATCATTGTTGCCGAAAAGCCACAGAATATGATTATTGCCGGCGATAAGACCGGTGACGAATCAATGCTCGACACCTTAAAACAGTACGTTAAGGAAAAATACAACAAACCCGGAGAAGCATATTTGGGTCTTGTGCATCGCCTTGACCGCCCTGCAGGAGGTCTTGCGGTATTTGCACGCACCTCAAAAGCGGCGGCACGTTTGGCAGAACAGTTAAAAAACAACGAATTAAAGCGCACTTATTACTGCGTTGTAAGGGGTGTTCCCCGTCAAAACACCGATAGGCTTGTAAATTATCTTAAAAAGGACGTGCAAGCCAATACCGTCCGTGTCGTTCCCCAATCGGAAGAGGGTGCAAAAAAGGCTGTGCTTAACTACAAACTTTTGCAAACGCTTCAAACGTCCGAGGGTCCTCTTTCCCTTTTGCAAGTTCAACTTGAAACTGGCAGATCCCACCAAATCCGTGTGCAAATGGCTCATATGGGATGTCCTCTTTGGGGTGATCAGCGCTACGGATACGGCGTAAACAAAAAAGGTCAACAACTTGCCCTTTATGCGGTAAAATTGCGCCTTATCCACCCCACGAAAAAAGATTCAATGCAGTTCATATGCTATCCCCCCGCCATTGCGCCTTGGACGGCTTTTAACCTGAATATCGAATAAACGAAAAAACACGCTTTATCGGCGTGTTTTCGGCTTTTTCAGAAGAATAAAAGATGATAAAAGAGCATTTCAATGAATATTATTCCGAAAGACTTAATTTCTCTCCTTGCAAAATTCAAGCAAACTTGACGGCGATTTTAATAAAATCGGCAATGACTTCAAAAATGCAAAAAAACACTTTTGGATATCCCCCCAAAAAAAACACATTCGTCTTCTTACAACTTCGCCATTGCGAAAGTAAGAAAACTTGATAATACCTGTAAATTAAAAATCATCTTCCGCTCCTAAAAAAAGCGACGGTTTATTACTTGATGTCGAAACAGGCGTAAGCAGCACTTTTATTCCAAACAAAGCAAACAAAAAATCAAGTTTTTATGCAAAAATGCGAAAATTTCCGAACTTAACCTATATAAACTTTAAAGGAATTATACTATGAGTTTTTATAAACTGACCGACGGAATTTACAAATGCGATATCCCCTATGAGGACGGATTTACCTGTTCATTTATATTTGAAAACGGAAACAGGCAAATCCTTGCCGACTTCGGCGCAACAAAAAATGACGTTACGGATATCATCGTGCCTGCCGTTAAGGAAGCGAATTTTAATCCGTCCCTGCTCATCTGCTCCCACTGCCACAGCGACCACTGCGGAGGGCTTGAATATACCTCGGAGTTTTTTCCGCACAGTGAAGCCGCGGCGTTTTCGGCTGATTACAACTTGCAGAAAAAAACAGTCCGTCGCTTGACAGACGGTGAAATTCTGCTTGACCGCTACAAAGTCCTTAATTTAAAGGGGCATACCGATGACGGAATGGGCATACTCGATATAAAAAGCGGTATTCTCGTTTCTTTCGATTCTTTGCAGCAATACGGCATCGGCAATTACGGTTTGAACGTGGATAACCCCACAGGCTACAAAGAAACGCTCGAAAAAGTTCGCAATATGCACTTAAACGGAATTATTTCCTCCCACGGATATTTTCCTATGGGCATATCCGCATTCGGAGAAGACGTTCCCGAATATTTAAACGCTTCCGTTGAAGCATTCAAACTGACCGAAGATTTTACCCTAAAAAACAAAAATCTTACTCCGCGGGAAATCGAAGAAGAATTTACGCTTAACTATCCCGAACTTCCCAAGATCCCTGCTTGGACTTTTATGAATATTTTAAAATTTACGCACTGACTTATACAAAAGCCCCCCGAACAGACAAATTTCTTGCTTGTTTCGGGGGTATTTTTCTGCGTTTTTCGGCACTTTTTGCCAACTTTTTAAGCAATTTATACGGTTTTTATTTCAATATCCAACCTTTTTCCTGCTTTAACCTCAAAAAACGGTATATTTGTCTGAAATCCTCCTACGGGGTGGAAATATCTTTTTTCGTTCTCGGGAAACATTTTAAAACCGTTGTTCGGCGTAAGTGAAAGAATATTTCCGAAAACTGTCTACCCATCACTCTTTTCAATAACATCTCCTCTTTGACTTATTTTGGGCAATATATATTTTTCGTCTTTTTCTGATATAATTGCTATTTTAATGCAATGCTCCGCAAACTCATATTCTACCTTAAAATCTTTTCCGTTTGCATTTACGGTATAACCGCCATAATTCAAAACAACCGATTTATCCCTATCTGAATTGCCCATCCTTGCAGTAAAACAAAGTTCCTCGTCACTGTGACGTTGCAGTTGCATATTCATCGGTTCGTTAGGATAAAACAACGTGTGCGTTGCCGTCAAAACCGCACCGTATTTTTTTATGATAAAGCATACTTATTGCGCCTCCGCCTGTTTCACCGATCGAATATATAACCGTATCGCAAGCGTTTACAGTTGAAACAAACCGCCCTTTATGACGGTTATGAGATTTCCCTTTTGATAACTTTTAACGCTGTCAATTTCTCCGAGCAACAGAGCACTTTCACAGCCGTCGTACTCACCCCCCCATTTCGCAACAAGCACCGCAAGCGACTTCGCCTTATCAAAAGCGTAATGTATGCAAGCATGCTCGTCGGCACTGTGATATATTTTCCGCCGTAAAAACGCCGTCAACGGTACATTCTTCAAGCAATTTCACACTTTTTTGCACCGTCTTTGCCATAACGGAATTATCTTTGGCAATCATTGCAAATGCCGAGTTTATATTTGCTTATTAAACTGTCCTTTTACGGATTTAACATTTACTTCGTCCTCCGTAACCGCAAGGCTGTGTTTGAAAGTAAACTTGTACAAACCGTCACTGCGAATATACTCTCATATATTCGGTAGGTTCACCGTTATATCCGTCAAGTTTTTGCCGAATATAATTTTCAATTTCGTCTATGTTCGCAAAACTTTCCTTTGCGCTGTGTTTATACAAACTTTCACCGTAAATTTCCGCATTATCCGGATCCGAAACATTTATAAGCAACTTATTGAAATATGCACAGTAATCTTCTTCGTACACACTTACGTTCTTTGTACCGATAAGTAAATATGTTTCGCCTACCGTATATTTTGTTCCGCCACGGTAACTGATTTCTATTCCGTCTCCCAAAAAGTCGCATATTCCGTTGCCATATTTCCGCCCTACTTTCATCTTTTTTAACAAAAAAACAAAGCCCCTAATGGGACTTTGTCAACATGCTGAGAGGTTTACCGTAAAAGTAAACCTCTGATTTATTTGCTTTTATGCAGTTTTGCAAATTTTATGCTCTCTTTGAAAGAACTTCTTTCTCATACTGCATAATTTCATCGTACCAACTTGTGTCGGATGCAACACCGCATTCTTTGCAGTATTCAGCCCAAACATCGCCGAAAGGCAAAGTTTTAACCTCTTCCTGCATAACCATAAGTTTGGTGAAATTGGACTCATCTTGAAGATTTTTAAGCATTTCGTTGGGTGTGCACATAGCCATAAGCAGTGCTTTCTGCCACGAACGGATACCAACCGTCCAAGCGGAAATACGGTTAATACTTGCATCAAAGTAGTCAAGAGCCATATAAACTTTATCAAGAGCATCATTGCGAACTATCTCTTTTGCCATTTCCTTTGTTTCGTCATCAAGCAAAAGAACGTGGTCTGAATCCCAACGAACACCTCTTGTGATGTGCAATGCAAACTCGGGATAGAAGCAAAGCAAAGCGGGGATTTTGTCGGAAACAACTTCCGTGGGATGATAATGGCCGTTATCCATAAGAGGCATGCAACCATCGTGAGTAGCGGCAAAGGACAGTGAGAATTCGGCAGAACCTACCGTATAGGACTCAACACCGATACCGAATACTTTGCTCTCTACGCAGGGTTTAACAAGATTTTTGTCATAATTTTCCGAAAGAATTGCTTCGATTGACTCTTTATAGCGCATTCTGGGAGCCATACGATCTGCGGGGATATCTTTGAAACCGTCACCGGTCCAAATATTCATAACACAGGGAACGCCTGTTTCTTCCGCAAAATACTGTGAAATTCTGATACAAGCCTTTCCGTGCTCGATCCAGAAATTTCTGACATTTTCGTCGGGACTTGCAAGAGTAAGTCCGTCCTTAACCATAGGATGAGAGAAGAACGTGGGGTTAAAGTCAATACCCATATTTCTCTCTTTTGCAAACTCTACCCATTTAGCAAAATGCTTGGGTTCGATCTTATCGCGGTCAACAAACTCGCCGTCTTCAAAGATTGCATAGCAAGCGTGAAGATTGAGTTTCTTTTTGCCGGGAGCAAGTGACATAGCCTTGTCCATATCCGCCATAAGTTCTTCGGGAGTTCTTGCCTTGCCGGGATAGTTACCCGTTGTTTGAATTCCGCCCGTAAGAGGTCCGTCGTGGTCAAAGCCGATAACGTCATCGCCCTGCCAGCAGTGTACCGACAAGGGAACATTTTTAAGTTTTTTGATGGCGGCATCAGTATCAACACCGTACGCCGCATACATAGCCTTGGCTGATTCGTAACGCTGGTTCATAAGTAAATCTCCTTTAAAAAATTGCTTTTTTTAATTATATCCTACCGTTCTTTTTTTGTAAAGAACTAATTAAGGCTGTGTGTAACCGATGCCTGTTGGGCATCCATTTGCGCTTTCGTTTCGCTTGAAACGTATATCTGTTCGCTAACGGGATTATATGTCGATACGGTTATTATGGACTTAACTTCTTCTTTTTCCGGTTCAGACCAAATTTGGTAAACGTTTATTTTATAACCGTTGCGACCTTTGCGCACCTGTCTCATTTCACCCAAGGCAAGACCGTATTTGTTTTCGGTATCTACAATTATGTCGCTGGGCGCCTGTATTTCCTCTATCTGCTCCGTTTCGATCCTTACCGATGCGCCGTTGGGAAGCGGAATACCGTAAATTTCAACGGTAACATAGTAATAACTGCCCGAACGGTTCATATAAGTATGAATAAAATAAGGTTTGCTGTTATTATTGTACATTTTAAGGTCGGTATGAGGCCAACTTACCGTTGCATCAAGACCTGCCGAAATATACTCCGATGGCCACGTATGAGGTCTGCGCTCCACGATTTCTATCGGTGCATTTGTGCCGATTGCGTTGGCTCCGCAAAGCAACGCCGTATAGTACATAGTGGTTGAAACCTGACAGATTCCTCCGCCTACGGTGGTATCGTACTCGCCGTCCACTATAAACACGCCCTCCATATATCCTGCTTCAACCGTTCTTTCTCCCACCCATTCGTTAAAGGAAAAAGTTTCACCGGGAAGCCAAACTCGCTGATCGAGTTTTGAAAGAGCCGTACGTATATTGTGTATTCTGCCCTGTTTTGCATATACGGAAAGTTTTGTGGAAAACTTTGTTACAAGTTGATATTCGCCTTGCAAATCACTTTTAAGTACGTCCGGTTGCACCGTATCTGGGACGAGTTCGTACTCCAAAACGTCTTTCGGCGCTTTAACAAGTTCGCAGATATCGTTGTAGACTTTTACTATATCAAGAGAAAGTCCCGATTCTTCATCGGTATACTCATACGCAGGTGCATCGGTAAACTTAAAGGTGACCGTTGCATCTTTTTTTTCTATATCTATCTCTTTTTTTATTTCTTTAAGTTTCTTTTTTATATTTGTGCTATCGCCTATAACCGTAGCCGAAACATCGATATTTCCGCCGTTTGCAAGTGTTTCAAGTGCAATCTTGCGTTCTTCAGTCTCGCCGTAACGTCCAACCTGCATAGCCTTTTCCGCCGCAGTTTTAACGTCAACCACAACGGGAAGTTCTTCACTGTCAGCCACCCAAGTTTTATTCCCGTATTTAAGTACAAGACGGGAAAACTTAAAATTATAGTCAACACAGCCTTTTAAATATTCTTCCGCTTCCGTTTGGGTCATTCCGCCCACGTTATGCCCCGAAACCGTTACGCCCTCGAGTATTCTGTCGGAAAAATACAGTTCATCATACTGCGAAGCATTGTAATAGTTGTCATACGTGCGCTTTTTTCCGTTTTCTTTTATAAAAAAATCCACCAAAAGCAATGACGCCGCCAAAACAACGATTCCCAAACAGATCAGACCGGTTACAATTATATAAAAAGACCTGTCGCCGTCATATTCCTTAATATTACTGTTACTCATCAAAAACGTCCAATCATTCAAATGAAATGTAATAACCGCTTACGTAACCCTCGGTGCCGTCCGCAGTCCTTACAAGGTACCAACCGTCACTCTCTTCGATAACGGTAACTCTGTCGCCCCGTTTAAGCACACCGAGTATCTTATACGGCGTACCGGGACCCTCACGCAAATTTGCCGTTCCGCCCGTAAAAGCACTTGTTATCACTGCCGAACGCTCGCCGTCGGGCGTGCCGTTAGGGTCGGGCGTAGGCGACGGTGTGGGACTCGGTGTACGCAACGCTTCGATCTCTTCTTTGGTAAGCGACGGTGTTTTTGCCGGCTGATAATCGTAATCGCCTTTACGTCTTACAGAATCAATCTGCCAAGAACCGTCGGTGTACACAAGTTTAACGCTGTAAACGCTGTTTTCCCAAGCAGGAACATTGTACATATCTCGGGCAAGAGCATCTGCCTTTGACATTTTAGCCGTATTAAGTTCGCCGTTTATGGCAAAGACCGCTTCTTTAACGGTAACGGTCTTGCTCCGTTGCCACGGGAACACGAACAAATTGGAATAGTCAAATTTATGCCCGTAGTTGGTTATTGTATATATGCTGTAATTATCTTTCAGTGAACTGTATTCCATTCCCTGCAAATAGTCGTAGGAAAAAAATTTTGACTTTTCTTCAATGCTGTCGCCCAAAAGAATAACGTCAAGCCGAGCGGTAAGTGCATCGTTAAGCAGGAAATATATATTAGACGTTTTCATACTTGAAACGAACGCACCGAGAACGAGTGCCACCACCAAAAGTGCCACCGCAAAACGGCTGAGTATATAGAACATTGCTCTTTCGCTATTTTTCAAAACATCAACGCCTTTTATGATACTGCTTCAAATTCCCTTTAATTGTACCACACTTTTATAAAAATGTATACCGCTAATTTTCATATTTTGCAAATTTCGGGAAATATTAAATTCAGTGAGGTGATTTTTACGGGAAACGTTATTTTGCGCACCGTTATACTGTTCGTAGCATTACTTATAATGCTTCGGCTTTTGGGTAAACGTCAGATAGGACAACTGCAACCTTACGAATTTGCACTTACCCTTATTGCCGCCGACCTTGCCACAACGCCGATGTCAAATATCAACACTCCCCTGCTTTGGGGAATCATACCCATATACGTGCTGTTGGCAATCGGGCTTTTACTGTCACTGATTTCGCTGAAATCGGTAACGGCACGTAAGGCAATATGCGGAAAACCTCGTATGCTTATAGAAAGAGGCGTAATTTCGGAAGAAGCGCTTGCAAGCGTGCGTTACACGGTAAACGACCTGTTAGAGCAGTTACGGGGAAAAGATATATTCGATATTTCGCAAGTGTATTACGCACTGCTTGAAACGAACGGTGAAATAACCGTCATACCGAAAAGCGGATTTCGCCCTTGTGTTCCCGATGATTTTGCCCTTGCACCGAATCAGGAAAACATAGCATTTGCGCTCATTATGGACGGAAAACTTCAAAAAACCAATATGGACTGTGCGAACATAACCGAAAAAAAGTTGTTTAAAAAAATAAAATCTTTGGGATTTTCTTCCTTTGAAGAAATACTTTTGCTGACTTATGACGGAGAGAAAATCTACGTACACGGCACAGGCGAAAATCCTGTAATCAAGGAGAAACAATGCGCAATATAATAATTTTGGTTGCACTTACCGCAATTTTGCTTGCAGGGAGCATATTTTCGGATTTGTATATAAAGAGCGCAACCGACGAAATGCTGACCGAAATCGACATAGTTGAAACGCCCGAGGAAGTAAAAAATCTCACAAAACGGTGGAACGAACTTTCAAGCATAGCCGAACTTGTAATCGACCACAATGAGATTGACCTGCTGAACCAACACCTTTGGGCAATGGAAATAGAATCTACGGGCGACAGAGAAGAATTTGAAGAATCGAGAAAACTTGCAAAAGAAATGTTTTTACACATCCGCTCACGGAATATTTTGAAACCGAACAATGTGTTTTAGACCGCGGAATTTTTAATGCGGAAGTTTTAAAATAAGAATATTGAACTTTGCACAGAGGCAGTGCATTTGTCTTTACGCTTGGTTAGCGAAACTGATTGATTGTTTCGGGGTTTGACAAAATTGCCGTGTATATCGTATGTGTCAGTTATGCAGTTACGTTTGCGCAAGAGCAAGTGTTGTTAAAATTCAAAGCACTGACTTTCCAGAGAGTTCTATTGCGGTAAAAGCGATTCATATTCTTTTGCAGTTATTAGTTTTTCCTAAAAGGCAGGAGGACGGATCTTCAAAAAACAGCAAAATATTGCTTTACTGCACAACTTCCAAAAGCAAAAAATCGCACCGAAAGAATCGGTGCGATAATTTTTTTAGTCCCACGGAATACGGGGTAATTCGATTTCGCCGTTGTCTGTTGCCGTCGGTTGAGCAGTTGGCGTGGCAATCGGTGTTGCATTCGCCGTTGCATTGGCTGAACCGTCACCTTTCGGTGTGGGCTCGGTTACCGATATATTAGGCATATCGGTCGATGTCGGCGAACCTGTTTTTTTCGGTTCATCCGTTACGTCGGTTTTATCGGTTGCAACGGGAGTTTCGAAAACATCCTCTTCGGTTTCATAAACACCGTTTTCACCGTTGTCGGGTGTTGCAATGCTACTGTCGGACGATGGTGTAGGTGTCACCACCGTCGCTGTATTTGGAGAACAGGCAACGAACAGCGCAAGTATCAGCAACAGTACACCGATAGTTTTACTCGTCTGTATTTTCTTCATTTGGAAAATTATCATCACTCACGCTAAACGTCAAAATCTCTTCTTTTTTAAATCCCGTAATTTCAATCTGCGGTTCTTCATATTTTTTCATAGTCATTCTCCTCTTATTTTGCCGAGTATTCTTTTGCGGAATTTCCGTACTTAACAAGCGACTTCAAAAGATTGATATCTTCTTTTTCCCACATACGGCTAACGTAAGTTCCGACACTGTACGTAAGCGTTTTGCTTACCTGTTCTTCGCCCTGCAAAACTTTTGCGGTAACTGTTTCACCGAGTTCAGTTGCTTTTATACCTTTATATACAACGTACATCTTGTCGCCCGACTTTTTCCAATCATCCAACGTTGTTTCGTTAACTGCAACTACCATACCCTCTTTATAATCGGATTCCTTGATATAAAATTTAATATTAACGGTATCTTCAAGTTGAAGCGACGCACTTGCCCAAGCAAAGCCCTCGCCCGTCTGGCTGTAATCACTTTCAGGCTTTTCAAGAGATTCATATGCTTTCTGCGAATTTTTATCAAGGTCCTTATTGGCAAGGTTGTCGATTTTATAATTTACAAACAACTGTGACATCGCACCGTAGTTAAGAGTGTCTATTGCCAGTTGACCTGCTTTTTCATCTCCCAAAAGCGTTTCAAGATATTTTTTTACCGAAGTTTTATATTCTTTTGTTACAAACTTATCGCTTGTAACTTCCTGATAACATACGAAAGTAATTTCATCTGTCATTTTCTCGGGTGTAATTCCGCTGAACGTGAACTTATTCTTTCCGTTGTCATCAGTAGGTGTAAGTGTTGTTTTTTCTCCGTTAAACGTAACATCCGTTTTCTTTACGGAAGTAGGTGCATATACATTAAACGCAAGGCTGTCGCTTACGGTTATACTGCTTTCCGGAATCGCATCAAACTCAACCTTTTCGATTGTTACGTTGTCAAG
>CAZBLS010000026.1:0-20526 GCA_964492705.1 uncultured Oscillospiraceae bacterium
CATAAAATAAGCCTAATAAGGTTAATTAAACGCAGGATTTTTCCTGCGTTTTTTTCTTTTTTTGGGTGATAGAATAAACGCTGTCGGCGTTTTTACGGCTTAATTGCACCGAAAATGCGGAATAACGGAATGAGCAACAAAAAACCGCATTCCTATCATTAAGACGGGAATGCGGTGATTTTAGATACGGTCAGGTTTCGTCTTGCAAACCGAAACCTGCGACCTCGCTTACGGAAGTCAGAAAATAATATTTTTTGTTTTAGAGCGTACGGCGTAAGCGGTACGTTTTTTTATCCGATTGCTTTCCCACTCCATACCACACGTCACCTCGTTACACAAACCGCAACATCAAACACCACACAAAAGCAAACCAAGAATCGTATTTTGTCAACAATCGTAAAAAAACCGCATTCCTATCATTAAGACGGGAATGCGGTGATTTTAGATACGGTCAGGTTTCGTCTTGCAAACCGAAACCTGCGACCTCGCTTACGGGAAGCGAGAAAGCAATGGCTCCGGCAGGCGTTTCGGGTCCTGCTTGCTGTAACACCGATTGCATAACCTGATTTTTCTGTTCGCTTTTTACGATTATCAGGATAACTTCTTTTTCGGATGCGATAGAAACGTTCATAAATTTCATATCGCCCTCTTTACCGGTGCCCTTGCCGTGAAGAACGGTTCCTCCGCTTGCACCGCCGTTGCGAGCGGCAGTCATAACGGTATCGGTCATACCGCCGTTGGCTATTATGACCAAAAGTTCGTGTGAACAGTCGATTTCGGGTTTGTGTTTTTTGGGCATCTCACCGCCGTTTAAATAACTCAAAGTCTTTCCTCCTCCGACACTTTTTATGGGAACAGATGCTACTACGCCGTGTCCCGGTGCGCCGATATACAGTTGCTTTTTGTATTCGTTTATCAGTTTTTTGGTATTGTCCGTATCGGCAACGGTAAGCATTATGCGCTTTTCGTTTGATTCAATACCCAAAAGGTCAAGCATACTTTGCATTGCGGTACCGTGACCGATAAGTTCTACCGAAAAAGGCAGAGACAGCGTGCGGTGAATATTTTCAAGTACCGTATGCGCCTTTGGGTCTGTAATGGAAATTATGTAATTCATTTTTCCTCCCAAAGTTCAATTATATCGTAATCTCCGACAGGCGATTGTTCGTCTGCGGATTTTTTGGAACGCTCGGAGATAAATCCTACGATCTGTATGGATAAAAGGGGCATCATTGCCACCATTGCAACTACGCCGAATGCGTCACGGAGTACGTTTCCGCCCAAAGCGGTGCTTGCTCCGATAAAAAACTGCAACATAAAGGTAGCGGTCATAGGTCCCGATGCAACACCGCCGGAGTCAAATGCGATTGCAGTGTAAATCTCGGGTACGAAGAACGAAAGCAACAGTGCAATAACGTAACCGGGGATAAGAAACCACAGTATGGAAATTCCCGTAAGCACCCGAAGCATCGAAATGCCCATTGCCAATGCCACGGCAACCGAAAGGCTGAGTTTGATTGCTTTTCCTGGGATTGCGCCGGAAGAAACTTCTTCCACCTGCTTTTCGAGCACTTGCACGGCGGGTTCGGCTGAAATTATGAACCAACCGATAAGCATTGCAAGGGGAACCATAAACGGTTTAAGCGTAGTACTGCTTGCAAGTTGAGCACCTAAAACTCCGCCGAGAGCGGAAAAGCCCACGTTTACACCTGTTAAGAAAAGCACAAGACCCACGTACGTGTAGAGAATACCCACAACGGTTTTTATAAAACTGCGTTTCGGCATTTTTATTGTCAGGAACTGAAACAAAAGGAAGATAACGACTATGGGCAACAGCGCAACAGCCATTTCTTTCATATATTCGGGGGTAGCTTTAAGATAAGCGTAGCCAATATCGGCTGTGTTTGGAAAATCGGTTTGAGTGAGTGATGCGGTACCTTCGCCCTCGGGATAGAAAAATCCCAAGACAAGTACGGAGAGAATAGGACCGATAGAACATAGGGCAACCATACCGAAACTGTCTGATTCTGCCCATTTATCGCTTCGGATGTGTGAGACACCCAGACCGAGTGCAAGAATAAAAGGAACGGTCATAGGACCGGTGGTAACACCGCCGGAGTCAAATGCGATACTTAAAAAGTCACCGTCGGCAAAGGCGGCAAGGACAAAAATAATGCCGTAAAAAGCCAAAAGAAGCCAACGCAACTTTATTCCTTTAAGTACTCTGAACATACATACCGCCAAAAACAGACCGACGCCTGCACCTACCGTGGCAAGGAGTACGGTGTTGTTTATGTGGGGTACGGTTTGAGCAAGAACCTGTAAGTCGGGCTCGGCAATGGTTATTGCAAAGCCCAATATGAAACTTACAATAAGTATAAGCGGAAGATTTTTTGTTTTTGTAAGCGACGTGCCTATCTTTGAGCCGATAGGCGTCATAGAAGTGTCCGCACCGAGGGAAAAGAAACCCATACCAACCGTAACAAGGACGGTGCCTGCCAAAAAGGCAAGCATTATACCTGTGTTTACGGGCATTACCGTAAGGCATAAAACCAAAACGATAAGTATTATCGGCAAAACCGATTGCAGTGATTCCTTAATTTTTTCCGTCAGGGCGGTTTTATTTTCGGCTAAATAATCCTTGGCTATAAAAATCCGTCCTTTCAAAAGAAAATAGTTTGAGTCGCTGTAATCTTACGTATTTTTATTTGCTTTTAAGTACCACGTCGTGAGCACCGCCTTCAACGATACTTACGGAAGATACAAGTGTAAGTTTTGCTTTCTGCTGTAATTCGGGAATGGTTTTTGCACCGCAGTTGCACATCGTACTTTTAACTTTTGCAAGACTTTGACGTACGTTGTCCGAAAGTTTACCTGCGTAAGGAACGTAGGAGTCAACGCCCTCTTCAAAGGAGAGTTTGCTTGCACCGCCGAGATCGTAGCGTTGCCAGTTCCTTGCACGGTTGGAACCTTCACCCCAATATTCTTTCATCAAAGTTCCGTTAACGTTGATCTTATCCGTGGGACTTTCGTCAAAACGGGCAAAATATCTGCCGAGCATAACAAAGTCCGCACCCATTGCAAGGGCAAGTGTTATGTGGTGGTCGTGTACAATACCGCCGTCGGAGCAAACGGGAACGTAAATACCCGTTTCTTTATAGTATTCGTCTCTTGCTTTGCAAACTTCGATAACGGCAGTTGCCTGTCCTCTGCCTATACCCTTGGTTTCACGGGTAATGCATATCGATCCTCCGCCGATACCTACTTTAACAAAGTCGGCACCGCATTGGGCAAGATATCTGAATCCCTCACCGTCAACTACGTTTCCGGCGCCTACCTTAACCTTGTCACCGTACTTTTCGCGGATAAAGTCAATGGTAAGTTTTTGCCACTCGGAATAACCCTCGGAAGAGTCGATACACAAAACGTCGGCGCCTGCTTCAACAAGGGCGGGAACACGCTGTGCGTAATCTCGGGTGTTTATACCTGCGCCCACAACGTAGCGCTTGTTGGAATCAAGCAATTCGTTGGGGTTGTTTTTGTGCTCTTCGTAGTCTTTGCGGAAAACAAAGTAGCAAAGTTTGCCGTCAGAGGAAATAATGGGGAGCGAATTGAGTTTGTGTTCCCAAATCATATCGTTGGCTTCGCTTAAAGTTACGCCCTCCTTGGCAACGATAAGTTTTTCCAAAGGAGTCATAAAAGTGCTGACTTTGTCGGTGAGTTCCATACGGGAAACTCTGTAATCCCTGCTTGTTACTATACCCAAAAGTTTGCCGTCGGCAGTACCGTCGCTGGTAACGGCAACGGTGGAGTGACCGGTGTGCTCTTTAAGGGCAAGTATGTCGGCAAGAGTATTGTCGGGGGTAATATTGGAGTCGCTCTTTACAAAGCCCGCCTTATACCCCTTTGCACGAGCAACCATAGCCGCTTCGGCTTCAATGGACTGTGCACCGTATATAAACGAAACACCGCCCTCTCTTGCAAGTGCAACCGCAAGTCTGTCGCCTGAAACAGACTGCATTATAGCCGAAACCATAGGTATGTTCATTTTAATTGCGGGTTCTTCACCTTTTTTGAATTTTACAAGGGGTGTTTGCAAACTCACGTTTGCGGGGATGCAAGTGGAATCCGAATATCCCGGAACGAGAAGATACTCGTTAAAAGTGTGGGAGGGTTCGTTAAAAAAAGTTGCCATATTTATTTCTCCTTAAATTATATTATAATCTTAACGGTATATGGGGAATTTTTCGCAAAGCGAAGTAACTTCCGCCGTAATATTATCTTTTTGTGCTTCAAAATCGCAGGCAGTAAGTTTAAGCCAACGGGCAATAAGATCCATTTCCTTTTCGCCGAAGCCTCTGCTTGTAACGGCAGGAGTGCCTACACGCAAACCGCTTGTGATAAAGGGACTTTCCGGATCTGCCGGAATGGCATTTTTGTTTGCGGTAATATGAACTTCGTCAAGCATATGTTCAAAATTTTTGCCCGTAAGTGAAAAATTGCGGAGATCCAAAAGAATAAGATGGTTGTCCGTTCCGCCGGAAACAAGGTTAAATCCCTCTGCTTTAAGGGAAGATGCAAGACGGCGTGCATTAAGAATGATATTATGCTGATATGTTTTAAAGTCATCTGTCAGCGCTTCGCCCAAAGCAACTGCCTTTGCGGCGATAATATGCATAAGCGGACCGCCCTGTGTGCCGGGGAATATGGCTTTGTCTATCTGTTTTGCGAATTTCTCCTTGCAAAGGATCATTCCGCCACGGGGGCCTCGGAGCGTTTTGTGTGTCGTGGTGGTAACAACATCCGCATAGAGTACGGGGTTTTCGTGCTCGCCTGCGGCGACAAGACCTGCAATGTGCGCCATATCCACCATAAAGTATGCGCCTACTGAATCGGCAATTTCACGGAACCGTGCAAAATCTATTTTACGGGGATATGCCGATGCACCTGCAAGGATAAGTTTGGGTTTGTGTTCCTTTGCCAAACGCTCAACTTCGTCATAGTTTATAAGTTGGGTATCCGCATCGACACCGTAGGAAACGATATTGAAGTACTTGCCCGAAATATTTACGGGAGACCCGTGGGAAAGATGTCCGCCCTCGGCAAGGCTCATTGAAAGCACCGTGTCGCCGGGGGAAAGCAGTGCGAAGAATACCGCAAGATTAGCCGATGCGCCCGAGTGAGGCTGTACGTTGGCGTGCTCTGCCGAAAACAGTTTTTTTGCCCTCTCCCGTGCAAGTTCTTCCACCTCGTCCACGTAAACGCAACCGCCGTAATAGCGTTTTGAGGGATAACCCTCGGCATATTTGTTGGTAAGGGGCGTGCCTGCCGCAAGGAGTACCGCAGGGGAAACTATATTTTCCGATGCGATTAACTCTATGTTATGCTCTTGCCTGTCAAATTCTCTTTTGCAGGAGGCATAAACTTCGGGATCGAAATTTTTAAGTTCGTCGTAAAACATCTTAAATCTCCTTATTCACAATATTATAAAAAGGACCTCGTTTTTGTCCGATAGAACTGTGCTTTGTAGGCGAAATGCCGAAATAAGTTTTAAATGCCCGAGAAAACGAAAATACGTCGCCGTAGCCTACACTCAATGCGATTACAGATACGGAGTACATTTCGCTTTTCAAAAGGTCGTATGCCTTTTCCATACGGTAGGCATATATGAATTTTTTCGGGCTTATACCGAAATGTTCTTTGAAAATATTTGAAAAATAACTTCTGTCAAGACCCAAAGCGTCTGCTACGGAAGAAACGGAAAGTTCGTCGGAATACTTCCGCTTTATCATATCCGCCGCCCTTTGAGCATAGTTCGATTCTTTTGTAAAATCGGTTCCGTCCGACAGACAGGCAATAACGTCCCAAACTTTTGCAACGGCAGAGGCCTCGGTAACGTTACCCTTGCGCAAAAGCAGATCCGTTTCCGTCATTACCGCACTTAACTTGCGGTTGCGGATAATATAGGGTAAAAAATCAAAGGTATTACCGTCGGCGTAAAAGGATGCCCACACATAATGCCAAGGCTCGTTTTTATCCGCCGAGTAAAAAGTAACTTCGCAGGGTTTTATCAAAAAGGCTTCTCCTGCCGAGACGGCATAAGTTTTGCCGCCCACCGAGTACGTGCCGTGCCCCGATACCACGTAGTGTATAAGGAAATGTTCCCGTACGGCAGGACCGTAACTGTGATTGGGCAAACACTGCTGACAACCGATATTTTTCGGTATTACCGATGAATATCTGTATATTTCCCGTTCTTCAACCATAACTACCTCATATTTTATATATTATAACAAAAAATCCCGTCAAATGCAACGGGATTATTGTGAAGAAATAACGAACAGTTGCGCAAATCGTAAAAATCAGCCCAATTCGGAACAAAAAGCAACATATTCGCATACAAAAGCAGATGTAACGTATCGCAACTTTTGCAAAAAAAGACTGTCATTGCTTTCGGGAGATTCGTTAAGTAACGTTTCCAAACAAAGATAGATATCTTTTAAGGCACTTACGGTTTCATTGGCGGTGTCAATGGAATCAAGCTTCTCCTTTGCGCTTTTTAAGTCGGAAGCAACGGTGTTCAACTTTCCGCAGACTTGCAGTTTGGTCAAACTTCCCGATTCGTATTTATCGCACAGCGAGAGCAGTTCTTTCGAGGAATTTGTCAAGCAGGAAAATATTTCCTTAACGTCCCCTACCTGCTTTTCCGTGCCCGTAATTTTTATTTCCAATTTCGGCACTTTTATTTCGGTAACCGATGCGGAGGGGAAAGTTTCCTTTATGTTTTCCCGTTGAGCATTTGCCGTATCTTCGTCTGTGCAACAGGAAAAAACAGGGAAGAATTCGCTGTCGGAAGCAAAAATATAACCGCTTCCGCCCTTTTCGGTAACGGAATTTTTTACACTTTCCGCATCCGAGGCGGTTTTGCAAATTTCGGTGCTTACGGCGTAAAAAGTGATTTCGTCGGTACTTATTCCGCCTGTTTTGGCGGAGTTCCCCATATTCATTACGGGGTCGATGATTTTTTCGGCAATAAACTTGCCTACTGAATTTATGCTGAAAACCGCCAATGCAAACAGAGCAACCGAGATTACGGCGATCATATTTTTGCGCAGTTCCTTTCTTTTTGCCCGTCTTGACAGCCTCATAACTTTCACCTCCGAAAAAAACATATGCGCAATAAAAAAGCAGTATTCTTTTGCCGATAAAATCCGTCAAAAAAGTCCGAATTCTAAAAAAGTAAGTAAAAAATCAAATATACAACAGAAAAATAATATGATATACTGATGTAAATAAAAGGAGGCGGAAAAAGTGAAAATATTTTGGCTTGGACAGGCAGGACTGATGTTTGAAACATCGGGAATGCGTATTATGGTGGATCCTTACTTTTCAAACAGTTGCGAGGAACTTAACAAAAACAGTTATCGCAGACAGGAGGTAGACGGAGTTTTAAGTAAATTACAGCCCGATGTGCTTGTTTGTACACATGATCACCGAGATCATTATGACAGGGACACCGTTAAAGAGTTCCTTACAAATGACAGTTCGGTACTGTGCCTCGTTCCGCCGTCGGTTTTTGCAAAGATAAGGGAATTCGGACCCAAACACAACTATGTATATTTTCCCCAGAAAACGGTGTGGACGGAAAAAAATGTAAAATTTACCGCAGTTAAAGCGGTGCATTCGGATCCCGATGCCATAGGTGTGATTATAGAAGCGGAGGGTAAAAAGTACTACGTTACAGGCGATACGCTGTATAATGAAGAGATATTCGGGAACTTGCCCGACGGTATCGACGTACTGTTTTTGCCCGTAAACGGAGTCGGTTGCAATATGAACTTTGAGGATGCACGTATTTTTGCAAAACGGGTAAATGCAAAATATACCGTTCCCCTGCACTTGGGAATGCTTGATGACAGATCCGTAAGCGAATTTCAGTGTGAAAATGCTGTAATTCCTCGGATTTACAGCGAAATTGAGTTTAAATAAAGAGGTTTTTATGAAAGTAACGGACGTAAAAGTATTTAACGTGGATTGCTTCCGCACAAATTGGGTGTTTGTTAAAGTTTATACCGATGAGGGGATAGACGGCGTGGGAGAAGCAACTCTCGAATATAAAGAAAAGGCGTTGGAGGGGGCGGTTGAGCACATAAAAGAGTATCTTGTGGGCAAGAACCCTCTTGACGTGGAAAAGCATTTTCACGATATTTACCGTGATGCCTATTGGAGGGGCGGAGCAGTGCTTATGTCGGCACTTTCGGCAATAGAATGCGCCCTTTGGGATATATTGGGTAAGTTTTTAAATGTGCCCGTATACCGTCTTTTGGGCGGAAAAGTAAATGATAAGGTACGCATTTACGTAAACGGCTGGTTTGCGGGAGCGAAAGAACCCGAAGAATTTGCCGAAAAAGCCAAGATTGCCGTGCAGAGAGGTGTAACGGCGATGAAATGGGATCCTTTCGGGAAGAGTTATCTTAATATTTCCAATGCGGACCTTGATAAAGCACTTGCCTGTGTGGGAGCGGTAAGAGATGCGGTGGGAAACAAAGTGGATCTTCTTATTGAGGGACACGGCAGGTTCAATATTCCCACGGGAATAAAGATTGCAAAGGAACTTGAACAGTTTAAACCTATGTTCTTTGAAGAGCCGACACCGCCGGACAGTCTTGATGCACTGAAAGCGGTAAGGGATAAATCGCCCGTTGCCGTTGCGGCAGGCGAAAGACTGTATACAAGGTGGGATTATCGCAAATTCTTCGACCTGATGCCGGCGGATTATATTCAGCCCGATATTTCTCATGCAGGCGGAATATCGGAACTTAAAAAGATTGCAGCCGAGGCGGAATGCAGATATATTCCCTTTGCACCTCACAATCCCTCGGGACCTGTGGCAAATGCGGCAACATTGCAACTTGCGGCAAACTGCCCCAACTTTTGCATTTTGGAAATTATGTACAGCGACGTGGAGTGGCGTAAGGACGTTACGAACGAGAGCCTTGAATATAAGGACGGTTATATTACAATTCCCGATAAGGCAGGTCTCGGCATAGAAATAAATGAGGAAGAATGCCTTAAACATCCCTATAAACCCCATACGCTCAGGCACTATACCGGTGCGCTTACCGACATACGTCCCGCAAAGAGTGAATTTTATTTTTAAGGAGAACGGAAAATGAATAAGTCTGTTTTTGTTACGGGTGCCACAAACGGCACGGGATATGCCATTGCCGAAAGATTTGCCAAAGAGGGTTACGATGTGTTTATCGGTTCCCGATCGGAAGAAAACGCAAATAATGCGGCAAATAAACTTGCTTCGGAATACGGTAACTTTACAAAGGGTTACGGTATGCGAGTATTCGATGAGGAAAACGTTAAAGAGATTTTCGAGGATATCCGTGCAAACGGGTACTTACTTAATACTCTTGTGCTTAACGCCGCCAATTTGGGTATCAAGCAGGATACTTTAACCGTGGATATAGATGACTTTATGAACGTTATCAACACCAATATCGGTTGGAACTTTATGCTCGCAAGGCAAGCGGCACTGCAAATGAAAGAGAACGGCGGAGGATCCATCGTATTTATAAATTCCAATACCGCATACAGGGCAATCCCGTCAAGGGCGTCATATTCCTGTTCAAAGGGCGGTGTTCTTGCCCTCAGCAGAGCACTTGCAATAGATTTGGGACAGTATAATATCCGCTGTAACTGCGTGCTTCCCGGTATGATAAAAACCGAACGTTGGAAGACGAACTACAATAACTGCCGTGCGGTTTTAAGTAACTATACACCCCTTAGGGACATTGCCGAATTTGAAGATATTGCCAATGCGGTGTGGTATTTGGGAAGCGACCAATCCCGTAACACCACGGGTGCGGAACTTGTGGTTGACGGCGGAAATACGGTTCAACTTTATCCCGAAATATATGACAGGCAGGAATAATTACACAAATTTTACGGTGCTTTGCGTATTTAACGGCGCAAGGCACTTTTTTTGTTGAGTTTTTTTCATTTTAATGGTACAATATAAAAGAATTTACTTCAACGGAGGATTGAAAAATGGCGGACAGAACCGACAACGGAAAAAATCGCAACGGCGGTTTTGAAGTTACACCCGTTACCCCAAAGGGCGAGAACGCTCCGAGGCAACAAAAAAGGGAAATACCGTCTTATGAGGTAAGTGAAGTACAAAAAAGCAAAAGAACTTCGGCAGAGCAAGTAAACGGCGCAGGATACGTTCAGTCCGTGCGCAGACAAGCCGAAAATATAAATTCACGGAAACCGTCGAATACAGGAAGAACGGCAGAGGGACGCATACCCGAATACGGCGTGACAGACAGAAGAACGCCAACCGCACGCAGTGCCGAAATGCGTTCAAATGTCGAAACGTCAACCTTGCGCACAGGCGAAATGCACTCTGCCGAAAGAATATCAAGTTCACGCGCGGGCGAAAGGATAAACGGCAATACCGAGGTAAAAAGAACTTCATCTGCACGGGACGGCGAAAGCAGAGTTTCTCAAAGGGCGAACGGCGATTCTACCGGAAAGATGACCGAAAGGAGAACTTCTCAAAGGGCAGCAGGCGGAGAGAACAGAGCGGTCAGGGAAAGAATTTCCGCAAGAGAAACGGGAGGACCGGAAGAGCGAATAAAGACAGGCAACAGGGATGTACGGAGAGAGGCTTTTGAAAGGGAAAACGGCAGGCGCAGAGAAGAACTTAGCGCACTTTCATCGTACTTTAAACCGCACGACGGCAAACCGCGCAACTATTGGATAAATTTGCTGATAGTTACATTTAAAATATTTATGGTATGTGTGCTCATAGTGGGATTTTCGGGCGTGGGTTTTGTGCTCGGTATGTCAAAATCTTACTTGGAAACCGTTCCCGAACTTGACTTTTCACAGGTGACCGAACAGGATCAGGCGGCACTGCTTTATAATTCCGACGGCGAAGTAATAGGCAACTATTACAATATGGAAAACCGTGAGTGGGCGGAACTTTCGGAAATTCCCGAAAGTTTGCAAAATGCGGTAATCGCCATTGAGGATGTGCGTTTCCGCCGACATATGGGCATTGACTTTAAACGTATTATCGGTGCCGCAGTGAGCAATTTGTCCGGCGGAAGTATGCAGGGCGGTTCCACTATAACACAGCAACTTATAAAAAACACAATGCTTTCCTTTGAACAGACGTATAAGCGCAAAATACAGGAAGCGTCCCTTGCGTTGGAACTTGAAAAGATGTATTCAAAGGATCAGATATTGGAAGCGTATTTGAACACCATTTATATGGGCGGTTCCTGTTACGGCGTTAAAACGGCGGCAAAGGACTATTTCGGCAAGGAACTCAGCGAACTTACATTGCGTGAGTGTGCCTGTCTTGCGGGACTTATCCAAAATCCGTCAAGATATAACCCCCGTAGCAATTATTACAGCCGTTCAAATCCCAAGCGTACCGATAACAGAACAAATCTTGTTCTTTACGAGATGTGCGAAAACGGATTTATTACGGAAGAGCAGTATGCGGAAGCAAAAGCCGAAACTATGGCTGTTTTGGAAGAGTCACCTTATGCGTCGCAGACAAGTATGGTTTATTTTACCGACTATATTCTTGACAGTGCCATAAACGAAATAATCGAAGACAGAAACTTGGAGAACAACGCCAAAACAAGAACGCAGATCCGCAAGGAGATCCGCACGGGCGGATACAGCATATATTCCACCTTGGACAGCGAAAAGCAACTTGCGGCGGAAGAAGCGGTGTATAATTTCAATAACTATCCGCAAATGCGCTCTTCTACGGACAATTATACGGTTGTGGGCACTAACCCCGACGGTTCGGTAATACGCCTTGTTCAGCCTCAGGCGGCTATGGCGGTGGTAGATTTCCGCAACGGTCATATAATCGCACTTGTGGGCGGACGTCAGGCTCCTACGGGAAGTTTGCAGTTTAACCGTTCGTATCAGTCCACTATGCCCGTAGGTTCGTCAATTAAGCCTATTTCCGTTTACGCACCCGCTATTGAAAAAGGTGCCGGAATCGGTTCGGTGTACTATGATTTCCAAATGAGAATAAAGGGTTGGGGTACGGATGCGGATAAAGGATATCCGGCAAACAACTCCCGTTCGTACAACAACGCACCCGTACAGATGCGCAGGGCGATTACCGCATCACTTAATACCACGGCGGCACAGGCGCTTATGTACGATGTTGGGCTTGACGATTCCTACAACTATCTTAAAAAAATGGGCGTTCCCGAGGAACATATAAGTAAGACGGGTTCGGGGCTTGCGCTTGGAAGTTCGGGCATTACTCCTCTTGAAATGGCAGGCGCATACACCGCAATTGCCAACTTGGGTACGTATATAGAGCCTATCGCCTTTACGAAAATCGTGGATAAAGACGGCAACATTATTGTTGATATGGAATCCAAGCAGGAAAAACGGAGAGTATTTTCCGAAAGTACCGCTTGGCAGATAACCGATATGATGCGTTCGGTTGCACTTGGAAATTCCCGTACAAATGTGCCCGGTCAGACAGTTTACGGCAAAACGGGTACGAACTCGGACAATAAAGGTGTATTTTTCGCAGGATTTACAGGATATTACGTCGGATGCACGTGGATAGGCTCCGATGCGTATAAGTCACTTGTTTCAAGTGCACAGGGCGGAGGATATGCCGCTCCCCTGTTTGCGGCGGTTATGAAAGCCGTGCACAAAGGGTTGCCCAATAAGGCGGCAAACGACGTGGACCCCGAGTCTATCGGCGTTGTGAAGATGCAGTACTGTTCCGTTTCGGGCAAAAAAGCCACTGCGGCGTGTCCCTCAACCCATACCGAGTACGGCAATCCCGCAAGCATTCCCGATTGCGAACTTCACTCAACGGTGAAGATATGTAACGCATCGGGCGGACTTGCAACCGATTACTGCCCAAGCAACGGTATAACCGAGAAGAGCATAACTATGGTTCCCTCATCGGGCATTTTGAACGATATGTACAATAATAACCACAGTATATTCGTAAGAGTGGCAGGCGAAGCGGTGCTCAATATGAGCAAGTGCTCCGTGCACAGCGCAAGCACGGAAGAGGACCCTGCTTAAACGGCGTACGGATAAATTTTATCGGAATAACAAAGAAGATCCCACAAACCGAAACGGCGAGTGGGATCTTTTGTTTCGTTGTGATTTGACGGAATAATTCAACAAATAAGAAAAAACCGTAAGATGAACGGAATTGGAAAGGTGTAGGGCAGAACGAAAAGTGACGGAATGGGTGCAAAGACGAAGCGGTTGGATAGGCAACTTTGTGCTATCTCCGAACAGTTCCGCATTATGCGGTTTTGTTGACTTTTAAAGAAAAGCCTCTCCCGTTTGAGACAGTGTCAGTCGAACTGATGACGGATAGGGAGTGAATGAGGAACGGAACAGATAAATGAACGGAGCAAAAAGTGAAAACTGCTATCGGATTGGGAACGGTATGAAACTACCCGAAAAATATTGGACGGACAAAGTACTCTGCGGAAAACGGCATAAACATCTGTTTTTATCTTTCACTATATTGAACTGCTTGCGTACTTCCTCCAACACGCTTTTCGGGAATATTCCGTTCCCGTTTGCACAACTCCGTATCCCCTATTACTTACCGTTCCCTTTTTGCACAATTCCGCATATCGTATATCGGCCTCTCTGCTTGCCTGTTTCCGCTTCGCCCTCTCACTTCCACAACATGAACACACCAATATAATTTTCACTCACAAACACTCTTAAAATATTTTTTCGCAAAAAAACAAAGTCCCTTTCGGGACTTTGTAAAATATCAGTTGATGAAACTTGATAAAAACTCACGGGTTTTGCTTCTTTCGGGATTTGTAAAGATCTTCTCGGGTGTACCCGATTCCCAAATTAAGCCGTCGTTCATATAAACAACTTTTGTGCTTACGTCACGGGCGAAACTCATTTCGTGGGTAACCACAAGCATTGTCATACCCTCTTTTGCCAATTCTTTCATAACATAAAGCACTTCGCCTACCATTTGAGGGTCAAGTGCGCTAGTGGGTTCGTCAAAAAGAATAACTTCGGGGTTCATAGCCAGAGTTCTTGCAATGGCGACACGCTGTTTCTGACCGCCCGAAAGTTGACGGGGACGGGCATTTATGTAAGGCGTCATTCCCACTTTATCAAGAAAATAAAGGGCTGTTTCCTTTGCCGTGTTCTTGTCAAGTTTAAGTACTTTCTCCTGTCCTATCATACAGTTTTTAAGCACCGACATATTTTCAAACAGATTGAAACTTTGGAAAACCATACCTACTTTCGAACGATAAAGGGGTAAGTCCGTCCTGTGGAGAATACTTTCGCCGTGGAACAGGATTTCGCCGTCGGTAGGCTCTTCAAGCAAGTTGATACACCTGAGAAAAGTGGATTTTCCGCTTCCGGACGAGCCGATAATACTTATAACTTCGCCTTTTTCTACCGAAAGGCTGATGTCTTTAAGTACTTTGTGTTCGCCGAAGTCTTTTTTTACGTGAATTGCATCGATAATAGCGCTCACTGTACGTCCCCCTTTATATGTATTTCCGCAGTGGAATCCGACTGTGAACCGCAGATCGTGTAGTTTTCACTGCCGTTCATCTTCTTTTCAATCACACGCAGGATACGGGTAACCGTGAAAGTAAGGATGAAATAGATGACTGCGCAGATAATATATGCGGGCACGTATTTTGCGTAAGTACCGCCTGCCATTTTGGAATAAAACATAAGTTCGGTTATGGAAATAACGCTCAGTACCGAACTGTCTTTGATATTTACGACAAATTCGTTGCCGATTGAGGGCATTATGTTCCTTATCGCTTGGGGAAGCACCACGTTAAGCATAGTCTGCATATGGGTCATTCCAATGGAATGTGCGCCTTCAAACTGACCTTTGTCAACGCTTATGATACCTCCGCGGACGATTTCTGCCATATAGGCACCGGTGTTTACCGAGATTATTATCAGTGCCGATGTAAGGGGTGAAACTTTAAGGGGTACAAACAGGCTGTAATGGATTATAAGAGCCTGTACCATCATCGGCGTTCCTCGGATGATTTCGATATACGCACTTAAAAGAAAATTTATTACCTTAAATAACACTTTTAAGAATTTGTTTTTCTTTTCCGGAACGGTGCGTACAATGGCTATAAGCAAGCCGATAACAAAACCTGCAAGAGTACCTATTATGGACATTATCAGCGTGTAACCGGTTCCTTTTAAAAAGTTCGGGCCGTACTCACCTAAAATCTTTATTATCCACTCTATCAGGGATAATTCCTTTGACATTTATTATTCCTCTCCCTTGGGCTGACGGGCGATTGCCGCATCCATAAGTTCTTCTTTCTGTGCTTTTGTAAGCGAATTTATAACGGTGTTGATCTCGTTTGTAAGGTCACTGCCCTTGCGAACACCGATTGCAATGGAAGAATCCGCAGGGTCGCAAGTGAAGCCGTTACCGTCGGCAAATTCCACAAAGGCAAATTCGGGGTTGGATGCTACTGCCGAAACCGCACCGGGTTTTTCGCAAACGTAACCGTCAACGGCACCGCTTTTAAGTGATTGCATAAGTGCGGCAAAATCGGGAAGAGCGGTCTGCTTGTCAACGCCGTCTATCTGGTCGATAACGCCGTAGTGGAAAGTGTTAAGTTGTGCCGTTATTTTAGCACCCGAAAAATCGGAAAGTTTGGTTGCATTTGCGTAAGCGGAATCTTTTTTTACGACCATAACAAGGTTGCTGTCAAAGTAAGTGTCGGTAAAGTCGATACTGAGTTTTCTCTCTTCCGTGGGGCTCATACCTGCGGTTATCATATCGATCTGTCCGCTTTCAAGTGCGGTAAGAAGACCGTCCCACTCAATAGGCTGTATAACAAGTTCAACATCGAGAGCATCGGCAACTTTCTTTGCTATCTGCACGTCATAACCGTCGGCAAAAGTGGAGCCGTTTACTTTAACGGTGTATTCGTTTTCTTCTGCCTGCGCCCAGTTGTAGGGAGCGTATGCGCACTCCATACCTACTACCAAAGTGCCTTTTTCTTTAACCTTTTCAAGGTCGCTTGTGTTGCTTTCACCGCATCCTGTAAAGGAAACAAGTGCAAGCAATGCTGATGTAATGATTGCTGCTGTCTTTTTCATTTTTTAATCTCCTTTCGGCATAGCCGTAAAATAAAAAGAACCGCTTCGTCAAGCGGTTCTGAGATTATGAAAAAATATACCCCTGTTTTCCCATAATGATAGCGCTTCACAAAGTAATGTGACAGTCCGTCGGGTATTTCCCGACGCCCCAGGCAACGCACCTTATAAGGTTTAAAATGCATCCCTTCGGCAGTGTTCCCTTTCGCAACGGGGCAATAACCTTGCTCCCCGAGGGTACTTTTGAACACCGCACCTCTATCTAAGCGATTCAATTTTGACATATTGTACAACCGACACGGAAGTCTGTCAAGCACTTTCGGCAATTTTTTTGAAAAACGCCGGTTTTAAGTTCTGCCGTAAAAGGTAAAGAGAGGTTATTTGTTTTGCTTTGCCCAACTGTCACGCAAACCTACTATGCGGTTAAATACGGGCAGAGCGTCGGTGGAATCTTCGTCTTTGCGGAAATATCCGTTGCGGATAAACTGGAACGAAGCACCCACGGGAGCATTTTCAAGGGCATTTTCGGCAAATCCGTCCTTTTCGATAAGGGAATCGGGATTAACACGTTCCGAAAAATCAAGCCCCTCGCCCTCACGCTCGTCCAAAAGATAATCGTAGAGCCTGAATTTTGCGGGCGTACAGGAAGTAGCATCTACCCAGTGGAGAGTACCCTTTACTTTTTTGTCTGCGCCTGCGCAACCGGACTTCGTTTCGGGGTCATATTCGCAGTGAACTGCGGTAACTTCGCCTTTTTCATCGGTGTCGTAGCCTACGCACTTAACGATATATGCGGATTTAAGCCTTACTTCTCCGCCTACGAAAAGCCTGAAAAACTTCTTGGGCGGATCTATCATAAAGTCCTCTCGCTGAATATAAAGTTCACGGGAGAAAGAAACGTTTCTTACGCTTCCGTCGGCGGTGCTTTCGGTTTCAAGCAATTCGTTTGTGTTTTCGGGATAATTGTCGATAATAAGTTTTATGGGGTCCATAACCGCCATTCTGCGTTCTGCCTTGTCGGCAAGATCTTCTCTTACACAGTGCTCCAAAAGAGCGGATTCAACAAGGGAGTTACTTTTTGCAACGCCGATGCGGTCACAGAAATCACGGATAGCCTCGGGAGTATAGCCTCTCCTGCGCAAACCTGCTATGGTGGGCATTCTCGGGTCATCCCATCCGCTTACGCTCTTTTCGTCCACAAGTTTTTTAAGGTAACGCTTACTCATTATGGTACGTGTCATATTGAGCCTTGCAAATTCTATCTGACGGGGACGGGCGTTCATTTCGCAGTTTTCCACCACCCAATCGTACAGGGGACGGTGATCTTCAAATTCAAGGGTGCAAATTGAATGGGTAACGTTTTCCGCCATATCCTCTATGGGGTGGGCAAAATCGTACATAGGATAAATGCACCAATCGTTGCCCGTGCGGTAATGTTCCATACGCAGAATACGGTAGATTATGGGGTCGCGCATATTTATGTTAGGCGATGCCATATCTATTTTTGCCCTGAGTACTTTTGCGCCGTCGGCGAACTCTCCTGCTCTCATACGTGCAAACAGGTCAAGGTTTTCTTCAACGCTCCTGTTCCTCCAAGGACTTTCCTTGCCCGGTTCCGTAAGCGTTCCTCTGCTTTCCTTGATTTCGTCTGCATTCATATCGCAAACGTAGGCAAGACCTTTTTTGATAAGCACGGTTGCCTGCGTATACATTTCTTCAAAATAGTCTGCGGCATAGCAAAGGGAATCCCACTTAAAGCCGAGCCATTCAACGTCACGCTTAATGGCTTCCACGTAATGGTTGTCCTCCTTGGCGGGGTTGGTGTCATCCATACGCAAGTTACATCTCCAAGGACTTTCCTTGCCCGGTTCCGTAAGCGTTCCTCTGCTTTCCTTGATTTCGTCTGCATTCATATCGCAAACGTAGGCAAGACCTTTTTTGATAAGCACGGTTGCCTGCGTATACATTTCTTCAAAATAGTCTGCGGCATAGCAAAGGGAATCCCACTTAAAGCCGAGCCATTCAACGTCACGCTTAATGGCTTCCACGTAATGGTTGTCCTCCTTGGCGGGGTTGGTGTCATCCATACGCAAGTTACATCTCCCGCCGTATTTTTTTGCAATGCCGAAGTCAACGCATATGGCTTTTGCGTGACCTATATGTAAATATCCGTTAGGTTCGGGAGGGAAACGGGTAACAATATCAAGTTTACCGCCGTTTTTTTCAATATCCTCTTCAACCGCTTCCTGAACGAAATTCTTTCTTACCTCATCCATAAAATTCACCTTTATACTTTTTTCTGTTATTTTATCATCTAAACGGTTTTTTTGCAATGGATTTATTGACTTTTAAGGCTTTGGGGTGTATAATTTCTTTAAAGAAGGCTTGTGGCGGAGAAAAAACGGAAGATATTAACGGTAAAAAATACCGATTGCTTAAAACTTGGTGCGATACGCTCGTTTCACAGCAGATAACGGACAGAAGATCTTCGGGTGTTTACGGAGGTGTTCTGTGCGACGGGTGCGGATATATTCACGGCTGACAGGCGGATGCGGTATATCCTATGGTCACCCTTTACGCCAAAACGGGAGATAGAAAATACTTGGAATGCGCAAAAAAAAGCAATTCTGCGGTAGAAAAACAACGTGCGCAAACACAGCGGATTCAATATAAACGATACTTTTTGTATATGGTTTGGTGTAACGGAATTTTATTTGATTTCCCTCGGGTCTATCCTTTATGAGTTCGGAGATATCCTGCACGAGGAATTGAAAAAAGAGTGGAGAGAAGATTTTGACACGGTTATCCGTGCCTGCTTTAAGCATTCCATATTCATTTACCGAGAGGAACGGGTGTGGCAACCGACTATCTTGTTGCCTACCTTACCGCAAATGCCGTTGCCTATAAAGTAACGGGGGAAGAAAAATACCGTGAAGAGGCGATTGCACAGGAAGAAAAATGCTGTCGGCAATATGCGATGAGGGGCATTTTACGGGAAGCAGGCGTCCTACGATACGGATAATATTTGTCAAACTTTGCGTATAGATAACGGCGAGTACAGCACTGTGCTGTGCAAAGATACGTGTGTTACGGCGGAGGGGAATTCCTATACCGCCAAGGGTAAAATTGAAAAATTTTCGGGAAAGCAGAGCGAAGAATATTCCGTATCCTTCGGTAAGGTAAGTATAAATTCGAATATTCCTTTTGAAACGGAAAAAGGCAGATACGGGGACAGAGTTTTCAATACCGTAGGCGGTTTTGTAACATTGCCATTAACCTGCGACTTGGACAGCGAATGCGAAATTACCGTTCGCATAGGAAAATAAGCGAACCCGATTGACGGTTTTTGCGATAAAGATTATAATATAAAAAAATACAGTGTATAAAAATGCAACGGAGGTATATTATGCAGTTTAAAGCACTTCAAAAAGAAATGATAGACGCTATGAAAGCAAAGGACAAACTTAAAAAGGATGCGGTTTCGTCACTGATAGCGGCAGTAAAAAAAGTTGCCATTGACGAGGGCGTAAGAGACGATATTCCCGAAGATATGGTGGATAGAGTTATCCTCAAAGAGATAAAATCCCTTAAAGAACAGGTTGATACCTGCCCCAAAGACCGCACTGAACTTTTGGAAGAGTATACACAGAAACTTGAAGTTATAGAAACTTATGCGCCCAAAATGATGAGCGAAGAAGAAATAAGAGCATTTCTTAACGAAAAATGCGCCGAACTTATTGCGCAGAAAAACAAAGGAATGATAATGCGTACCGCAATGGCTGAACTTAAAGGTAAAGCGGACGGCAAACTTATCAGCGGTATAGTTGACGGACTTTGCAAGTAAAGGTTAAAAAACGGAAAATAAGAAAACTGCCTTTTTAAGAGCGATTTTGCTCTTTTTACGGCAGTTTTTTTTGTTTATTTTTCCGAAAGCCCGTTCTTTAAAAATTCAAGCAAATAAGTACATCCCAAATCTATATCGCCGTAGGCACAGGCAAAATCTCCCGTGTACCACGGGTCGGCTACATTTCCGCCTTTATGGGTGAAATCCATAAGCAATTTAAGTTTCACTCTGTCTTTTTCGTTTATAATGCCCATTGCCTTTGAAATGTTCGAACTGTCCATACAGATAAGCAAGCTGAATTTTTCGCCGTCTTCTTTTGTCAGACGTTTTGCTCTGTGAACACTGTAAGCAATGCCGTTTCTTTCCAGTTCCCTTTCGGCAGGCGGATATATGCCGTTGCCGATCTCCTCATAACTTACGGCGCAGGAGTCAACGTATATTCTGTCTTCAAGACCTGCTTTCTTTATTTTGTCTTTCATTATAAATTCCGCCATAGGTGAACGGCAAATGTTGCCGTGGCAGAT
>CAZBLS010000027.1:0-20525 GCA_964492705.1 uncultured Oscillospiraceae bacterium
ATCTTTCTTCTCTGAAATAATGCACGCCCAAACTTTCGGGTGGCTGATTATTCCTGTTTTTAGTCAAACTTGTGATAATAAGTACGATGACCGTAACAGCATAAGGCAACATCTTGATAAGCGGTTTCGCCTCGGTGGGTATACCCTCAACGTAACTGCTTACGATATACAGTCCGCCGAATACCGTGGAGCCGAGAATGCCCAAATTGGGACGCCAAAGAGTGAATATAACAAGAGCAATTGCAAGCCATCCGATAGCATCTATGGTATATTCCCAGTTACCGTTAAGGTTATCCATAATATAGCAAAGACCGCCGAGACCTGCTATCCCCGAGCCGATAAGCGTTGCTCCGTATCTGTATTTTGTTACCGAGATACCTGCCGCATCGGCAGTTGCCGGATTTTCGCCCACCGCCCTTAAATTAAGACCTATTCTTGTTTTCGTAAGCACATATGAAGAAATGAGTGCTATTGCTATGGCAAGATAGATCATTACGCCGTGAGAAAGAAACAGTCTGCCTATTTCACCGAAATTTTCGGCAAAAGGTACGGTAGAAGTAAAGTATTTACTTGCGCTTGTAAATGATGCGGCGTTGACCTGTGCCACCATATAGTTGGAAATACCCGTACCGAGCGTAGTAAGTGCAAGACCCGTAACGTTTTGGTTTGCCCTTAGCGATACCGCAAGCACGCTGTAAACAAGTCCCATAAGTGCACCGCCCGCAAACGCCGCCAAAATGGGTAAAAGCACTGCCAAGAAAGGATTTACCGTAGAAACCGCATTAACGTAAGTTGCCTCGGCAACGCAACCGCAACTTGCACCCACGCACATTATGCCGGGAATACCCAAATTAAGATGTCCCGATTTTTCAGTAATCGTCTCTCCTGTCGCTCCGTAAAGGAACGAACTGCCTATTTTTATTGCTCTTATAAGGAAAGTAATTATATTCATTTATTTTACCTCCTCACTGCCTTTACGGCGAAAAACAATCTTATAGTTTATAAAGAACTCACATCCGATTACAAAGAACAGTATTACCGCCGTAAGTATGTCGGCTATGGAATCGTTCATTTTAAACTTACTGCAAACCTGATTTGCACCCACTTCCAAAAAAGCAATAAGGAAAGCGGACAAACTCATTATAAGGGGATTGAATTTTGCTATCCAGGATACCATTATTGCGGTAAATCCCATACCGCCTGCCGTTGAAGTTGCGATAGTATGGTTCATACTTCCCACAAGAAGCAAACCTGCTATACCGCACAGTGCACCCGAAAGCATCATCGTGCGTAAAATTACTTTTTTAACGTTAATTCCCACGTACTTTGCGGTATTACGGCTTTCGCCCACTACCGAAATCTCATATCCGTGTTTTGAATAACGCAGATAAATATGTATGCAAACGGTAACTATGACAATAACTATTACCGAAAGCAACCACTGATTGGAAAGTTTGGGAAAAGCATATTCGCTCATAGGAGCAAGTGTGCCCGAACCGCTGGGAACCCACACATTTAACGCATAGATTATAAGTTGCGTTGCGATATAGTTCATCATAAGCGTAAAAAGCGTTTCGTTGGTGTTCCACTTTGCCTTAAACAGTGCAGGGATAAGTGCCCACACGGTTCCTGCCAATATACTTGCAACGGTCATTATAATCCAAAGCACGCCGTTAGGCACTTTTCCGCCTAAATAGAACATTACCGCCGCACAGGAAAGACCTGCAATAAGCGTCTGTCCCTCGGCGCCGATGTTCCAAAACTTCATTTTAAATGCAGGTGTTACGGCAACGGCAATAAGCAACAGCATTGCTGTTTTGTAAAGCAATATCCAACGCCTACGGGGAGTGCCGAACGCACCGCTGAACATTTCGGAATAAAAATTTAAAGGATTTTTATCCGCAAGCAGATAGAAAAGTATTCCGCACGCCAAAAAGGCGAGAAGAATTGCCACCGCACGGATAATCAGAGCCTTGGTTCTTGAAATGTCACTGCGTTTTACTATATGAAAAAGAGGTACTCTTTTATTTTCCATTATGCCTTTCCCCCTCCTTTGCTTTTGTTAACGTTAGCCGTCATAAGTTTTCCTATTTCTTCCTTTGTGGTATTGCGTGCATCCACAATGCCCGTTACGTGTCCCGAACCTATAACAAGTATTCGGTCACAAAGTTCTATAAGCACGTCAAGGTCTTCGCCTACGAATATTACCGCAACACCTTTTTTCTTTTGGTCATTAAGCAAATTGTATATAAGGTAAGAAGAGTTGATATCAAGTCCTCTTACGGGATAAGCCGCCATAAACACCGTAGGTGAAGCCGCAATTTCCCTGCCCACAAGCACTTTTTGTACGTTTCCTCCCGAAAGACGGCGCACAGGCGTGGAAACGGATGGTGTAACGACTTCAAGGTCGTCAATAATCTTTTCCGCAAGGTCTTTGGGCGGTTTGCGGTGCAGGAACATTCCTTTTCCCTTACGGTAGGAGCGGAGCATCATATTGTCGGTAATATCCATATTACCCACAAGCCCCATACCGAGCCTGTCCTCGGGAACAAAGGAAAGCCTTACGCCCAATTCTCTTATTTGCAAGGGTGTTTTATCGCCCAAGTTCTCCTCTTTACCGGTTTTGGGATCTTCGTATAATATCTCTCCGGAACGGATATTTTGAAGGCCTGCAATGGCTTCAAGCAACTCTCTCTGTCCGCTTCCTGCAATACCGGCAATACCGAGTATTTCGCCCGAGCGTGCGGTAAACGTAACATCGTCGAGGATCTTTATTCCGTCACGGTTGATGCAGTCAACGCCTTTTACGATAAGCCTGTCGGCGGAATTTTCCGGTTCACTGCGTTCAATATCAAGTTCGACTTTTTTGCCCACCATCATTTCGGTAAGTTGAGCTTCATCCGTTTCTTCTGTATTCACCGTACCGATATATTCTCCCTTACGCAAAACGGAGACCCTGTCCGAAAGAGAAAGTACTTCGTGGAGTTTGTGGGTAATAATTATTATTGCCTTTCCGTCTTTGCGCATTCTCCTTAAAATACTGAAAAGTTTTTCCGTTTCCTGCGGTGTAAGCACAGCGGTAGGCTCGTCGAGAATAAGAATATCCGCTCCCCTGTAAAGCACTTTGATTATTTCCACCGTTTGCTTTTCCGAAACGGACATATCACTTATGCGCTTAAATGGGTCTATATCAAAACCGTAAGTATCGCTTATTTCGCGTATGCGCTTTGCGCTCTTTTTAAGGTTAAACTTTTCGTTTTTCAAGCCAAGCACAATATTTTCCGTTGCCGAAAATACGTTTACAAGTTTAAAATGCTGATGGATCATACCTATTTTATAATCGTAGGCATCTTTGGGCGAGCGAATGCTTACCGCTTTTCCGTCAATAAGTATCTCACCCGAATCGGGAAAATATATGCCCGATATCATATTCATAAGCGTGGTTTTACCGCTTCCGTTTTCACCCAAAACCGAAAGGATTTCGCCGCGGTTAACGCTTAAACTTACGTCTTTATTGGCTACTATACTGCCGAAAGTTTTGGTTATATGCTTTAATTCAATAGCAGGTACTGCTTGCATAACGTTCCTCCTCTGTCTATAAATCGGGAAAAAAGCGTTTTTTAAGAAAAAGCGCTTTTTTCCCGATCTGTAAACTTTTAAATAAATCGGACCGGTGCGGATGCTTTTAAAGCATCCGCACGCCCGAAAAATCACATTTTAGTTTGCACTGCCCTGTGAAAGTATTGTGATACCGTCGATATCTACGTCAAAGTAGGGAGCGGAACGGTATTCCGACTCGTGGAAATATCCGTCTTTGATAACTTCGGTATCGGGTTTGAAATCAGCATCGTCATCAACGTTTGCCATATAGGAATCAAGTACTTTTCCGTTAACGGTGAATGTTGAAGTATCGAATACGTGAAGTTCTCCGTTTTCAAGTTTAGCCTTTGCTGCGGCAACTGCATCGGCAGTACCTTCTGCAACAACAGCATTGTTGAAGTCGGTAAGAACAACCGAACCAGTTTTAAGAGTACCTGTCCAATCGGTGTCGATAGCCTTGCCGTCTTTTACGCAGTTAATGATGTACTCAAAGTAAGGAGTCCAATCGATGCGTGAAGATACCATAAAGGTTTCGGGGCAGGTATCAACGGTTGAACCGTTATAAGAAACATTGGGAACTTTTCTTGCTTCGCAAGCGGAGGGAGCGCCAAGTGAGTCAGCGTGCTGTGAAATAATCACACAGCCCTTGTCCATAAGGGAGTTGGCAACGTCACGCTCATCGTCTACGGAGTACCAAGAAGAAGTGAAATCAACAAGCATTGTAACCGAGGGGCAAACACTCTTTGCACCGAGATAGAAAGCGGTATAACCGGATTTAACTTCTGCATAGGGGAACGCACCTACGTAACCCATAACAGCCTGTTCTGCGGTAATTTTGCCTGCACTTATCATCTCATTAAGTTTAAGGCCTGCAACAATACCAGCAAGATAACGGCCTTCGTAAATGGTAGCGAAAGCGTTATGGAAGTTGGAAACACCTGCGGTATGTGCGTTGGTACCGGTAGCGTGGCAGAACTGAACATTGGGGAATTCCTGCGCCGCTTTGATCATCCAAGATTCGTGACCGAAAGAGTCTGCGAAAACGATGTCGCATCCGCTGTCAGCAAGGTCAGCGGCAGCGCTGTAACAAGCCTCTCCCTCTTCAACGGGATACTTGAATACAACCTGTTCATCGGTAAGACCGAGATTCTTCTGTGCCTGTCTTGCGGCATTCATAAAGTTGAGATCGTATGTGGACTTATCGTCGTGAAGGAAGATAAATCCGATTTTGAGATCAGCCTTGGGCTTTTCACCGCCGGCAGAACTGCCGCCGTTGTTGTCACCGCAGCCTGCGAAGCACATTACCGTCATAGCAACAGTAAGTATCGCAACAAGTAGTTTTTTCATAAAAAAATTCCTCCTTGCCAATTGGCATATTTATGTAAATACATTTACATCAAAACAAAAACCGCTCGCAGGCTCCCCTACGAACGGAAAACAATCCCGCTTTCGTCCATGCGTTCGACAGTTGCGAGAGATTCGACACGGATACCCTCGGCACGGAGTTCATCCCCACCGCCTTGGAAACCTTTTTCAATAGCGATACCTGCGCCGATAAGCGTAGCCCCTGCCTGTTTAACCAAATCGGCAAGTCCCCTTATCGCTTCACCGCTTGCAAGAAAATCGTCAATAATAAGTATCCTGTCACTTGATGAAAGATGCTTTTTTGCCACCGTAACGTCATACTTTACATTATGGGTGAACGAAAAAATCGGAGTGGAGTAAAAACTCGCATCCCGATTAAGTGTTTTGTGCTTTTTGCCGAACACTACGGGTGCGTTATTAAAATACTGCGCCGTAATAGACGCCAAGGCTATGCCCGACGCTTCAACGGTGAGTATTTTGTTTACGCCCGAATCGACAAATAATTTTGCAAATTCTTTTCCCATTTCGTTGAGAAGAGAAATATCTAACTGTTGGTTAAGGAAGCCGTCCACTTTGAGAATATTCCCCGGGAGCACGGTACCTTCATTTATAATTTTGTCCTTCAAAAGTCGCATCATAAAACAAACCCTTATAAGAAAAATTACTTTGTAATTTTATCACAGTTCTTTCAATTAGGCAAGCATATTTTTCACTTTTCCGACAAAATACGTATCTTTACTGTTCGATATTTACAATTACCTTCATTTTAGCCGAAACATCGGGGAAAAGTTTAAGTGTGGCAACGTATTCGCCTGCCGTTTTAAGCGCAGGTACGTCTATCTTCTTTTTATCTATTTCCACGCCGTGCTGTTTCTTTATAGCTACAGCCACATCGGCAGAAGTAAGTGAGCCGAACATTTTGCCGTTTCCGCCTTTACCGGACACGGTAACGGTAAGCTGTTCAAGTTTTTTCGCATTTTCAATTGCTTCCGCTTTAAGCACTTCGCGCCTGTGTGCTTCTGCGCTTTTGGCGGTGTTTACCGCATTTATATTTGTTGCGGTGGCTTCCTTTGCAAGTTTCCTCGGTATAAGAAAATTCCTTGCATATCCGTCGTTAACGTCGATTATCTGGTCTTTTTTGCCCGACCCTTTAACGTCGGCAAGTAAAACAACTTTCATAACAATACCTTCTTATTTTGATTATTTTGAAATAAACAGTACACCCAACGTACCTTCTCCGCAGTGGGACGAAACAACGCTGCCCGCACGGGTTATGTATATGTTTTTGAACTTATTAAGTCCCGCAACGTAGTTGTAAATATCGTCAAGTATCTCCTGCGGTTCGCCCGAATGGGTAATAAATACCGTATCTTCATCGGCATTCATCATTCCCTCTTCAAGACCTTTGGCATACTTCATCGTGGCGCTTCTTATATCGCCTCTTACCTTTTTGTCAACCTTGATAACGCCGTCAACCACCGCAAGAGTAGGACGGAGTTTAAGTGCCGTTGCACCGAACGCCGCAAGTGCGGAACATCTTCCGCCCTTATATAAGAACAGTACGTCTTCTACTATAAATCCTGCACGGACTTTGGGCACGGTATCATTGACCTTTGCAATAACGCTGTCGTAATCTTCGCCGTTACGCACCGCTTTGGCGGCAAGCAAAATAAGCAAACCTATACCCGTTGAAAGGTTACGGCTGTCGATAACGGTTATTCTTGCACCCTCATACTTATTTTCAAGTTCTTTTGCCTGATTGCAGAATATCTGATATGTTGCCGACATTTCGGAAGAAATGGTAAACATAATAATATCGTTTTCCTCTGCATAGGGAGCAAGGAAATTATATGCCGTGTCCGGCGACGGAGCACTCGTTTTAGGCGTTTTACCGTTTTTTTCCGCCCAAGCGTAAATTTCGTCGGGCGTGATATTTACACCGTCAAGACGGCTTTCTTCGTCACCTAAGTTTACCTGCAAAGGGCATATATCTATGCTGTATTCTTCTAAAAGTTCTTTTGAAAGGTCATTTGTGGAATCGGCGAGTATTTTGATCTGTCGCATAATTACTCCTTAATATAAAATATAACTTCGTATATATTGTACCATATTTCCGCAAAAAGCAAAAGGGTTTTTTACACTTCCACTTTTGCTTCCGCACCGAGCAGGTCTTTGTTTTTTTCAAGAAGCGGATATACGGTTTCGTTAAGATATTCTTCCGTCTGTTCCGGCGCACGCCCCACAAACTGCATTGGGTCGCAAAGGGAATTTATATCCTCTTTTGTAAGGTTGAACTTGGGGTCTGCCTTTAAAAGATCGATAAGATTGTTTTCCTTACCGTACATCTTTACGTTTTTGGCAACTTCCACCGAATAAACACGTATGAGTTCGTGCAATTCCTGCCTGTCCCCACCCTGCTTAACGCCGTGCATAAGTATGTTTTCCGTTGCCATAAAGGGCAATTCTTCCATTAAATGCTTTTCCATAACCTTGGGGTAAAGCGTTCCTCCCGAAATAACGTTTATGTATACCGTAAGTATGGCATCGGTAGCCAAAAATGCTTCGGGTATGCTTATGCGCCTGTTTGCCGAATCGTCAAGTGTCCTTTCAAACCATTGCATAGATGCGGTGATGGCAGGGTTAAGCAGGTCAACCATTACGTACCTGCACAGTGACGCTATGCGTTCCGAACGCATAGGATTACGCTTGTATGCCATTGCGGAAGAACCTATCTGCTTTGTTTCGAAAGGTTCGTCAAATTCTTTCAAATGGGAAAGCAAGCGGATATCGTTTGAAAATTTAGCCGCACTTTGAGCAATGGATGCCAAACAGGAAAGCACCGCAAAATCTGTCTTACGGCTGTAAGTCTGTCCCGAAACCGCAAATACTTTATCCTTAAAGCCCATTTTTTCGGCAATTATCTTTTCAAGTTTTTTAACCTTTTCACCGTCACCGTTGAAAAGAGCCATAAAACTTGCGCCTGTACCCGTTGTTCCCTTGCAACCTAAAAGTTTAAGGTTTGAAACGGTATAATCGAGAGTATCAAGGTCGCTTACAAGGTCCTGCAACCAAAGCGTTGCTCTTTTGCCTGCCGTTGTAGGCTGTGCCGCCTGAAAGTGCGTATAGGCAAGCGTGGGTACGTCTTTGTATTTTTCGGCAAATTTCGCAACTGCGTCGATTGCGTTTACAAGCATTTTGCGCACCTGCAAAAGCGCCTGTTTCATTTGAATGATATCGGTATTATCGCCTACAAAGCAACTTGTGGCACCCAAATGAATTATGGGTTTTGCTTTGGGACAGGCATCGCCGAAAGTATATACGTGCGCCATAACGTCATGGCGCAGTTCGTGCTCGTACTTATTTGCAAGCTCGTAATTTATCGGCAGGACGTTTGCTTTCATCTCATCGATCTGTTCCTGTTTGATATCGATTCCCAATTCTTTTTCAGCCTCGGCAAGTGCTATCCAAAGTTTGCGCCAAGTAGAAAACTTGTTATCCGAAGAAAATATCCTCTTCATCTCCTTACCCGCATAACGGGTGCATAAAGGATTTTCATAAAATTCGCTCATAATAAAACTCCTGTCAGTAAATATAAAAAACTCTCCGTGTTTCAGGAGAGTTATTTTTTGTTCTGCCCGAAACGCCTATTAAACGTACTGCGTATCGGCATTAAACTGCGTATCTTCCGCACCCTGAACGTTACCTACAAGCGAACCGTAGAACTGTGCTCTTGCCGCCTGCACATAAGGAATGACCCAAAGTGTACCTATACCGAAGCAGAGGGAGCCTAAGATCATCCAACCGATAAAACTCAGATCCTGTACGAAAAGGTCAGCCTTGTGACCCATCATCAAGCCTTGACTTGCATCGAGACACTGTTTCCAAGTATACTCGGGATGATCCGCTTTAATGTAGTAAGCCATTGAATATGCATAGAATTTAACAGCGCCCGGCACTACAAGCAACAGTGACCAAAGCATTATAAATACCGTTTCCATAATACCCAAAAGCATAAGCTGTACAAACTGATCGCCTTTAACACCTACGAACAGGTCTTTAATATTCATTGCCTGACCGTCCCGTGACTGTTTAAGGAAGCATATGCCTGACCGAATGTAACAACACCCGTAAGAACCACTACCGTTAACGCACCGATAGTAGGTATAAGGTTTAACACATTAAGAACAACCGTTGCCAAAAGGCAAACTACCAATGCGAGCATCCAAGATGCTGAAAATATATTTCCGCCTAACTGCGCCTTTGCTCTTTCTTTAATTTCAACTCTTGTCATAAAAAAATTCTCCTATGTTTTTACCCCGTGGATATTATATAACAAAAGTGCGGAAAATAGCAACAGTTTTTTTCACTTTTCGGAAGAATTTATGCGTTTTTGGTTACAAAAAGCACTGCATCCCCGCCTGCGGTCTTTTGAGGAACGGTCCAAGTACCGTTTTCGGGAACGATACTGTCGGAAATAAGGGTGTAAGTATTGTTCTCGGGGTCAAACCACCGTGCGGTATAAGTGCCGTCCATATTTTTAAGTACCGTCGAAGTTTCTTCACTGCGGTTATAATAATAAACGGTGTAAATTTCGTTATTCTTATATGCAGGCGTGCAGAAAACTTCACTTGAAGAGCAGTCAACCGCATTTTTCTCGTCAAAATCGGGGCGGAGGTTCCACCAATCGAATTTTTCGAAGAAATCCCTCATATAAGCCATTTGGTCGCCCGTGGGCAAAAGAACCGCTTCGCCCCAAACCATTTTCTTTTCGTCGCCCGTAACAACGTCCACGCCATCGGAAGACTCTCTGTCAAAACTGTACGTGCTCAAATAGCACCATATATCAGCCGCACCGTATCCGTAGCCGTACATTCCCGAAAGGAACGATATCCAACCGTTGGCACGTGCGCCGAAGTTTTTGGTATAGAGGTAATCGTATCTTGTTTCGTAGTTAATGGTAACTTTGCCTTCGCCGTTATACCAATAGTCCTGAGGAATGGTATAACTGTGCTGTTTATGCATTTCGGGGCGCCACTGTGCTCCCCACCAAGTATGACCCTCAACGCCCAAGAATGCAGAGGGTGAACTTATGCGTTCCTCGTTGCCCCAAGCGAAATCTCCGCCCTTGCCGCCGCCTGCCGCACCGGTAAGCATTGCATTTTCCTGATGAGCGGTAATGGGATGCTTGTATGCGTCAAACTCGTAAATATAACGGCACATATCTTTGTAGGGGTTGTTTTCGGGAGTAATTCCGTTGTGGCCGAAGAAAGCCTTATCCACTTCCTGTCCGAGCGTCCAAACAACGGGATATGCGGAATATCTTGCCACCCAATAACGGGTAATCGAACGCAAAAATGCCTTGTCGGTAAAGTATCTTTCCTTTACGTCGGAGGGGAAAATCAACTCTGCGTTGGCGTGCAAGAGACCTTTTTCGGCAATATATGCAAAATATCTGTCCACACGTTTGAAATCCTCTACGTCCTGTGCATCTATTCCGTCATTTACTTTATACTTACTGCCGATAGGTTCGGACTGATAAACGGTAAACTTCTGCTCGCATCTTTTATCTACGATATATTTAAAATGCGAATCCGTTTGAATATTTCCTGCATGGTCGCCTGCACAGTCGATTTCTTCTTTAAGCATTGCCCAGTGGGTATCGCCGAGGTAGAAGAAAGGAGTACCGTCATCGTAAACAAAATATCTTACGTTTGGTACGGTTTTTACAAAACCTCTCTTATATATTTCGTGCTCACCCGTGTAAGGTACGCACTCAACTTCACCGCTTGTTGCGTCAAAGGATACGTTTCCGTCGGAAGAAAGTTCGTAATCCCAAGCGCCCTCTTTGTTAAGCGCAACTCTTACCGCCCAATCGCAACCGCCGTTCCAAAATGCGGGAACAACAAGTTTTTCACCGCTTTCTCTGTGAGTAAAGGTTACATCCGCTTCCGCATCCTGTATTTCATTTATTTCCCTGTCAGCCTTAAAATCTATCTGTAAGGCAATCCACTTTTCGCTTTTCATAATTCCTCCTAAAAAAATACGGGCGGTTTAATACCGCCCGCTAAAATTATGCGTTTTTGGTAACGAGCAATACCATATCCTGAGCAACGGGCTTTTCGGGAATAGCGTATTCTCCGTTTGCCGATTTAACCGAATCCGATACAAGCGTATATTCGCCTGTTGCGGGGTTAAACCACTGTGCGGTATATACGGCACTGTCGTCCATATTGACAAAATTTCCCGCAGTTTTTGCTGTTTGGTTGTAAAGGTATGCAACGTAAACTTCATTTCCGTCGTGAGCAACCGCATAGAACACATCCGTTGCGGTCTCATCGGCTTTGTAAGCATCAACGCCCTCAAAGTCGGGAATGAGTTTCCACCAACCTGCCGCTTCGAGGAAGCCCCTCAAATAGGTCATTTGGTCACCCGAGGGCAAATGTACTGCTTCGCCCCAAGGCATCTTTTTATCTTCTTTCGTAACGGTCTCATAACCGTCAGTGGATTCACTGTCGAAACTGTACGTGCTCAAATAGCACCAAATATCCGCAACGCCGTAGCCGTAACCGTACATTCCCGAAAGGAAAGATATCCAAGCATTTGCACGGGAACCGAATTCTTTGGTGTAGAGCATCTCATAACGGGACTCGTAGTTAATGGTAACCTTTGTATCGTTCTCCCAAAAATCTTTGGGTGCATCGAACATATACTGTCCGCCTACCGAGGGTCTCCACTGTGCGCCGTACCAAGTATGGAACGTTTTGCCGTAGAATGCGGACTGCTTACTGATAGAACCGTCTCCGCCCCAAGTATCGTCAATATTCAGTATACCGCCCTTTGCAGTTACGTTGCAGGAATTTTCCTGATGTCCGGTAAGGGGATGTTTATAGGGGTCAATCTCGTAAATATAAAGTCCCATAAATACATAGGGGTTGTTAGTGGGTGTAATATCGTTTTTGCCGAAATAGTCATCGTCAACTTCCTGACCGAGCGTCCACATTACGGGATATGCCGCATAACGTGCTACCCAATAACGGCAAAGTGCCTGTACAAATTCGTGATCGTTAAAGAATCTGCTTGTAAGTTCGCCGGGGAACATAAACTGTGCATTGGCGTGTACAAGACCGCTCTGTGCAATATATGCAAAGTAATCGTCGTTTTTCTGGAAACCTTTGATATCTGCCTTTGTGATACCGTTGGTAACGTCAAATTCGTGACCGATAGGTTCGGACTGATAAACGGTAAACTTCTGCGCAACTCTGCGGTCAACTATATACTTAAAGTGAGAATCGGTTTTAATATCGGCGGCATTTGCACCTGCTTTATCGTATTCTTCCTGAAGCATTGCCCAGTGGGTATCGCCCAAGTAGAAGAAAGGTGTGCCGTCATCGTAAACAAAGTATCTTACGTCTTTTTCGGTTTTTACAAATCCGTGTTTGTAAATAAGAAGATCGCCCGTGTAGGGGTTGCAGGCAAGAGTACCTGTTTTACCGTCCAAGCCGAGTTCTTTACCGGTGGCTTTTGTGGTATAGTCCCAAACACCGCATTCGGTGGGTGCAAAACGCACTATCCAAGATTTTTCGCCGTCCCAGAAAGCAGGCATAACCATTTTTTTGCCCGTGGTACGGTTTTCGAAAGTAACGTCAACTTCCGCTTCCTGTATATTCTTAATTTCGTCGGTTGCCTCAAAGGGAATATCTACGGCAATCCATTTTTCGGTAACGTAATCTGTTTCTTCCGTTACTTTGCTTTCGGTAACTCCGGTAGTGGAATCCGCTGTCGCTTCCGTTGTAGGTGTGGAGGTTGCTTCGGTAACTTGGTTATCACCGTTATCTCCGCATCCCGTCATTATGCCGAAAGATATCATAAGTGTAAGGAAACATGCAATTAACTTTTTCATTTTTGTTCCTCCCCGCCTACGGATTTTTTCTTTTTAAGCACGATCACCGTTACAGTTGCAGCCGCGGCAATAACAACTACCGCAACGATCACGGCATAGAGTACCCAACCGTTGGAGCCGTCTTCTGCCGTATCAACGATTCCTCCCGCATTATTCGTAGGAACAGTTACGTCTGTTCCTCCGTTTGCATCCGATTCGCCGTAAACTTTGCCGTCTACAAGCGTTTGAGGATATTTATTGAAGTTATAGGGTTTATTGATCGTAACGGGAGTGGGTGTGGGCGTATCGTTTTTAGCGGTGGGAATAGGTGTGGGAGCACCGTTTACTTCTCCGCCTGTTGAAGGCTCTTCGTTCTCGGGTTCGTCATCCGAGTCTTCGGCGATTGAAATTACCACGTTTCTCAAATCAACGGCTTTAACGCCTTCTTCATATTCGGCTGCACCGCTGTCGGCTGCAACCAAACGGTCAAGGCAAAGCATCCAGGTGCCGAAGTTTTCAAAGGAAAAGTCGGTGTCTTCAACAGAGAAATTATACGTAAGCGTTTTCCACTCGGTTCCGACTTTTTCTTCGGTGGCAAGCCTGCCCATAAGGTTCGTTGCGGAAGTATTTTTAATAAACGCTCCCTCATAGTTATCCTTAAAGTCGGCAACGAAATCATTTTCGTTTACGCCCGTTTTCGCCCTTGCTCTTATGCAAACGCCCGTGGTGGTTTCACTCTGATCGCCGTTAAAAATAATTCTTACGTCGAATTTCAGTTCGATATCCACGTCACTCTCATCGCCAAGTGCGGCTTTAAGCGCAGGGAGAATGTCAATACCGGGGGTATTGTATGCGGCATCTATGCCCTCGGCGTGATAATATTCTTTTCCGTCTTCCGTCATCTTGGTAACTTTACCTTTAAGCAGGAACTTTTGCCAAGTCTGATCGGTTACAAAGTTTTCCCCCTCGGCAAACACGGGAGTGCAAACGAGCACAGCCGTAAGAACCAAAGCGGAAAGCAAAGTAATAATTTTTTTCATACTCTTTCCTCTCTTTTCTCAAAGACTTTTTGTCTTGATAATATAATACACTATTTCACCGCCGTTGTCATTGTAAATCTTGCTGTATTTGGAGCATTTTTTAATTTTTTTGCAATATGAGTGCCGTTTTTTCAAATAAGAAATTAGCGAATTTTTTTCATTGACGGTGCATATATAATTGCATATATAATAATGTATAATAGCGTAAAAATTACATTGAGGATCGCCAGCACAAGGTCTCCGAAAATTCCCCCGAGCATACCCCCGACAAAGCGCAAAGTCACGGGCACGTTTCAACCCCGTCCCTAACTGTCAATGTAACTTTCCGCCACCGACGGAGCGGGAATTATCTGTTTTACCGACACTGCAAAACCACCGCAAAATTTCCGCAAATAATCAACCGAAAAAAACTTCTAATATCAGCAAACCCCGACATAACGCAATTCCGCTTTATCGGGGTTTATTTTGTGCCGTATTCGGTTTTTTTCTTACTTTTCAATTTCTGTTGCTTTTTGTTTTAGGTATCAAGCAACATAATTCCGTGCAAATCCAACTACTATGCATATGTATTCATATATGCATATTTTATACTTTTCCCTCCAAAACGTCTTGCAAAGTTATCTTATCAAAATATTCGCCGATCATTTTTTCGGCTTTTTTCCACATAGGCAAAGTTTTGCATTTATCGGCACGCTTGCAAGGTTCCGCCGAACATTCAAGGCAGGCAACGGGCGCAAGAGATTCTTCGGTAATGTGCAATATTTCGCCAACGGAACAGCAATCGGGAGTTCTGTTAAGTTTATAACCGCCCCCTTTGCCGTGAACGCCGTCAATAAGCCCTGCCTTTGAAAGCAACGGCAATATTCTTGCAAGATAATTGGGTGAAATATCCTGTCTTTTTGCTATGTCTTTAAGGGGAATGTATCCCTCTTCCCTGTTTTCCGCCAAATCGAGCATAACCCGAAGTGCATATCTGCCCCTTGTTGAAACCGTCATACCGCTGACCTCTGACTTTTTTTCATATAGTCTTCAATAGCCGATCTTATTGCCTCTTCCGCCAAGACGGAACAGTGCATTTTGTGGGGCGGAAGTCCGTCAAGAGCCTCTGCCACCGCTTTATTCGTAAGCGCAAGAGCCTCGGAAATTTTCTTACCTTTTATAAGTTCGGTCGCCATAGAACTTGACGCTATTGCCGAACCGCAACCGAAAGTTTCAAACTTAACGTCGGAGATCACATCACCGTCCACTTTTAAGTATATCTTCATTATATCTCCGCATTTCGCATTGCCTGCTTCGCCCACGCCGTCGGCATTTTCTATCGTTCCCACATTACGGGGCGAACGGAAATGGTCCATTACCTTTTCACTGTAAAGTGCCATAAATCCTCCTTAAATTTATAAATAAAACTCTTTTCTGCCCTCGGTCTTATCACGCCAAAGGGGTGACATATTCCTTAAATATTCCACCGTTTCCTTTACGCTTTCAACTATATAATCCGCTTGCTCATCCCTTAAAGTTTCGTCAACGGACAAGCGCAGAGAGCCATGTGCCGTCTCGTGATTTCTGCCTATTGCGAGTAATACGTGGCTCGGTTCCAAATCCCCCGAAGTACACGCCGAACCCGAAGATGCGCAAATGCCCTTTTCGTCAAGAAGCAAAAGCAAACTTTCTCCCTCGATGCCCTCAAACACGAAGTTGATATTTCCGGGCAAGCGCTCGGTTATGCTTCCGTTAAGTGCGGAATGGGGTATTTCTCCGAGACCTTTTATGATCCTGTCCCGTAAAATCTGTGTACGCTTTGCGTTTTCTTTCATATTTTCACAGGATTCCTCTAACGCATACGCCATCGATGCTATGCTCGGAACGTTTTCCGTGCCTGCCCGTTTGCCTTTCTCCTGTGCTCCCCCGAAAATTACGTTTGTAAGGGGAATACCTTTTTTTGCAACAAGCACGCCCACGCCTTTCGGTCCGCCGAATTTATGCGCCGAAAGCGAAAGCATATCGGCATTTTTCGCATCAACTTTAATATGACCCACCGCCTGTACCGCATCGGTGTGGAATAGTACGTCTTTCTCTCTGCAAACTTGCCCTATCTCCTCAATGGGCATAACCGTTCCTATTTCATTATTGGCATACATAATGCTCACAAGCACGGTATTTCCGTCAATGGCGTTTTCTACCTGTTGTGGCGTAATTTTTCCCTCACCGTCGGGCGAAAGAAGAACAATTTCAAAGCCCTGTCTTTCCGCTTCCTTTAAAGCGTTAAGCACTGCGTGATGTTCCGTTTTTTGGGAAATTATACGCTTCTTTCCTTTGCGAAGACCTATTCTCACGGCAGATGCTATTGCCTGTGTATCAGCTTCACTTCCGCCGGAAGTAAAATATACTTCGCCGAAATCGCAGTTAAGGCACTGCGCTATCTGCTTTCTCGCACTTTGCAAAACTTCGTTTGCTCTCTGTCCTGCGGAATGTAAACTTGACGGATTTCCGTAAATTTCTTTTAAGTTCTTTATTAAGACTTCCGCCGCCCCGTCGCTTATTTTTTTAGTGGCGGCATTATCGGCATAAATCATATATTTACTCCTCTGCTACTCCTCAAAAAGTGCCGTAGACAAATACTTAAACCCGTTATCGGGGAAAAGCACAACAAAATTTTTATTCTTATTTTCGGGTTTACGTGCTTCTTCAAAGGTTGCAAACGCAGCCGCACCGGCAGAAATACCTACACTTATTCCGTCATTCACGCAAATTTGCTTTGCGCACTCTATGGCGTCTTTATCAGCAACGGTTACGACTTCGTCAATAACGCTCCTGTCAAGTATTTCGGGAACAAAACCTGCTCCGATACCCTGTATACCGTGCTTACCTGCCTTGCCCGTTGTAAGAACCGCACTTGTTTTAGGTTCTATGCCCACAATGCGAATTTTCTCGTTTCGGCTCTTTAAATACCTGCCTACACCCGTTACCGTTCCGCCCGTGCCAACGCCTGCAAAGAAAGCATCCACGTTGCCGTCAAGAGCCGAATATATCTCGGGTCCCGTGGTTAAGAAATGCGCCTTGGGATTCGAGGGATTTACAAACTGACCTGCAACAAAGGCATTGGGCAGTTCTTTTTCAAGTTGCTCCGCCTTTTCTATTGCGCCTTTCATACCGAGTGCGCCTTCGGTAAGTACAAGTTCCGCTCCCCAGCCTTTTATCAGTTTGCGCCTTTCTTCCGACATAGTTTCGGGCATAACTATTATTATCCTGTATCCCCTCGCCGCCGCAAGGCACGCAAGACCGATACCCGTATTACCGCTTGTAGGTTCGATTATAACCGAATCCTTTGTAAGTTTTCCGCTTGCTTCAGCATCGTCAAGCATCTGCTTGGCAACCCTGTCTTTTACCGAACCTGCCGGATTTGCGCCCTCTGTCTTTGCAAATACGTTTGCGTAAAAACCGTGTTTTTCACCGTTAAGTTTAACAAGCGGTGTATTTCCTATCATTTCTTCAACCGAACTGTAATATTTCATTTGTTCGTCCTCCTTTTCTACTTACTTACCAAGTAAGTAAGTATATAATATCACTTATACCCGTATCCGTCAACTGTTTTTTTTTGAATTCTACCGACGGTAGATATGCAAATTTTACCTCTACCGCATCGCTTTTTGCGGTAGAAACCGACTTATGCAAGTGTAGAAGTAAATTTTCAACGTGTAGGTTCACTTATTTTGCAAAATGCCGTAGAATACACTCACAAAAAGGAGGCGAGCAAAAATGATAAAACTTTTAACCGATTCTTCCGCCAACCTGCCAAAGGAACTTACGGCAAAATACGGCATAACCGTTATCCCCTTTTCCGTAATATATGAAAACGGCGACTGCCAAAGTGCAACGGAAGATTTTGACTGTACCGACTTTTACGCACGGATGCGCAAAAACGAAAAAATAACCACTTCGATGATAAACATCAAAACTTACGAAGGTTACTTTGAAAAAGAACTGATTTCGGGAAACGATATTATATATGTGGGAATGTCAGGCGGAATAAGCGGAGCAATGCACGCCGCAGAGCAGGCAAAAAATGTTCTTGCCCCAAAATATCCGAAAAACAGGATAACCGTAATCGACACTTTCGGAGCATCCTTAGGCGAGGGACTTCTTGTACTTGACGGAGCAAAAATGCTTTCTTCCGGTGTTGCTTACGAAGACGTAACCGATTTTATTCTCACAAAGCGAAACACCCTTTGCCAATATTTTACCGTGGACGATTTGGAATATCTTAAACGCGGCGGAAGAATACACGGTGCCACTGCCACTGTCGGCAATCTGCTGGACATAAAGCCATTGCTTACCGGTGACAGTGAGGGGCATATAGTTTCCTGCGGAAAAGCAAGGGGACGGAACAAAGCGTTAAAGGAACTTGCAAAAAAGTTTGCGCTTCTTGCGGCGGATAAAGGCGGTACGGTGGGAATTGCCCACGCCGACGATTTAAGCAGTGCGGAAACTCTTTTGAAAATGCTGAAAGAATTTGAATTTACAGGCGAATGCATTACCGTATGCTACGAACCCGTAACGGGTGCCCACGTGGGTCCGGGAACGGTTGCACTGTTTTTTAACGGAATAAGAAAATGAGGTAAAGATTATGGAAAGAACAAAATTATGTGACAGAGTTCTTCCCCCTTATACTCGGGGCGAAGATATAGCAAATATGGTAACCCACGTTGTGGGCGGAAGCATAGGCATTGCGGTACTTGTACTTTCGGTAATAATTTCCGCAATGCACGGCAACGTTTGGGGTATAGTAAGCGGAAGTATCTACGGTGCTTCAATGGTAATACTGTATGCGGTATCAAGCGTATACCACGGATTAAAACCGTCAATGGGCAAAAAGGTTATGCAGGTCATCGACCATTGCACCATTTATTTTCTTATTGCGGGAACGTACACTCCTATTTTACTTTCGGCTATCCGTCCCGTTTCGCCCGTGCTTGCTTGGGTAATTTTCGGTCTTGAATGGGGTCTTGCATCTTCTGCCGCCGTATTCACCGCCATTGACCACGAAAAATACAAAAAACTCTCTATGAGTTGCTATATAGGTATGGGTTGGTGTATTATCTTTGCCCTTAAAACCACCGTTGAAGCAATGACCTTTTCGGGATTTATGTGGGTACTCGGCGGAGGCATTTTATATACGGTCGGTGCGGTGCTCTATGCCTTAGGCAAGAAAAAGCACGTATTTCACACGGTATTTCACGTTTTTACCGACCTCGGAAGCGTTATGCAGGCAATAGGAATACTGTTTTATGTCCTTTGATTGTGCAAAGTGTTTTTTTGATTTATGCAGTTTGACAGTAGCATATTAGGACAGTCCGTGGTACAATGTAGAAAAATAATTAGGAGGCTGTTATTATGGCAGGCGTAACTTTAAGACATATTTATAAGGTTTATCCCGGTGGCGTTACCGCTGTTAATGACTTTAACCTTGTTATCAAGGATAAAGAATTTATCGTTTTGGTAGGTCCTTCCGGTTGCGGTAAATCAACTACACTCCGTATGGTTGCAGGTCTTGAAGAGATCACCGAAGGTGAACTTTTCATCGGCGACAAACTTATGAACGACGTTGCTCCCAAAGACAGGGATATCGCAATGGTTTTCCAGAACTATGCTCTTTATCCCCATATGACCGTATACGATAATATGGCATTCGGTCTTAAACTCCGCAAGGTACACAAGGGCGAAATCGACAAAAAGGTTAAGGAAGCGGCTAAGGCTCTCGGTATTGAAGAATATCTTCAAAGAAAACCCAAGGCTCTTTCCGGCGGTCAGCGTCAGCGTGTTGCTTTGGGCCGTGCTATCGTTCGCGAACCTATGGTTTTCCTTATGGACGAACCTCTTTCAAACCTTGATGCTAAACTCCGTGTACAGATGCGTACCGAGATCACCCGTCTTCACAAGAGACTTAACACCACTTTCATCTACGTAACCCACGACCAGACCGAGGCTATGACAATGGGTACCCGTATCGTTGTTATGAAAGACGGTTTCATTCAGCAGGTTGATACTCCTCAAAACCTTTACGATTATCCCTGCAACAAATTCGTTGCCGGATTCATCGGTACTCCTCAGATGAACTTCTTTAATGCCACCCTCGTTCGTGACGGCGACAAAGTTATTGCACGTTTGGGCGAAAACAAAGTTGAACTTCCTCAGGCAGTTGTTTCCAAACTTACCGACCAAAGTTACATCGGCAAAGACGTTATTTTGGGTATCCGTCCCGACGATATCCACGATGAGCAGGTATTTGTTGAGGCTCATCCCGAAGCACGTGTTAAAGCACACGTTGAACTTTTGGAGAAACTCGGCTACGAAACACTTGTTTACCTTGAAATGGATTCCTTTATTCAGGAACAGGCAGACAAGGCAGTTGCCCGTGTAAATCCCCGTTCAACCATTATGGCAGGCGACGACGTTGTTCTTGCTCTTGATCCTTACAGAATCAAACTTTTCGATAAAGATACCGAAGTTTCCATTCTCGAAAGATAATAAATGCCTAATAAAAAGGAACCCCACAGGGTTCCTTTTTTGATGTATTTAACAAAATATCCTCTTTATTTGTATACACAAAGGGAAGCGAAATTCGCTTCCCTTTTGCTTCACCG